>CALXIC010000089.1 GCA_944388265.1 uncultured Clostridia bacterium
GTTTGCAGCGCCTGATACGCTTCCGAAAAGGTGGTGGAAATTTTGCTTTGCAGCGCTTTGGCCTCGTCGATCAGCGAAACCATTTCGCGGATGAGGATGTTTCGTTTGCGGTCCATCAAATTGAAGCCCATGGCCGCAAGATTTAGGGATTTCTTGGTATTGATGAGGTTTCCTTTGGTTGGAAAAATGGCTTGAGCCATCCGTGTCCCTCCTTATGCCTGTTCTTCGTCCGATTTGGCGGTGTTCATGTGCTGCACCTTCTTGCGGAAACGGTTGGCGCGGTAAGCGTCGTAATAACGGTCGAGGAGCACCGTGTCGATCCGGTCGAGTTCGCCTTTCGGCAGCAGCGCCAGCAAATCCCACCCCAGATCGAGTGTCTGAGTAATGGTGCGCTCTTCGTTTTCCGCCTGATTGAGAAAATGCGCTTCAAACTGACGCCCGAATTCCAGATAAGCTTTGTCGCTGGGGGAAAGTTCTTCTTCCCCGATGACCGAGGCAAGCGAACGGGCGTCCGCCACTTTGGCGTAGCAGGAGAAGAGCTGATTGGCCACTGCCTGATGGTCTTCGCGCGTGTATCCTTCGCCGATGCCGTCTTTCATCAGTCGCGACAGCGACGGGAGAATGGAGATCGGGGGATAAACCCCTTCCTGAGAAAGCTGACGATCCAGTACGATCTGTCCTTCGGTAATGTATCCGGTCAGGTCGGGGATTGGGTGAGTGATGTCGCCGTTTGGCATGGTGAGAATCGGAATTTGGGTGACCGATCCTTTGCAGCCTTTGATCATGCCGGCGCGTTCGTAAAGCGAAGCAAAGTCGGAATACAGATACCCCGGATAACCTTTACGTGCGGGGATTTCCCCTTTGGAGGACGAAAATTCACGCACCGCTTCTGCATAAGAGGTCATGTCGGTGAGGATGACGAGAATGTGCATGCCGCACCGGTAAGCGAGGTATTCCGCGGCGGTCAGCGCGCAGCGCGGGGTCAAAATACGTTCAATGATCGGATCGTTCGCCAGATTTTGGAACATCACGACCCGTTCCAGTACGCCGTTTTCTTCAAATTTGGATTTGAAATAGTCTGCAATGTCGTTGGTGACCCCCATCGCGGCAAATACAATGCCGAAGCCCTGGCCGTTGTCGTCCGCTACTTTTGCCTGACGCACAATCTGTGCCGCTAATTTGTTGTGGGGAAGACCGGAGTCGGAGAAAATCGGCAGTTTTTGTCCACGGATCAGCGTCATCAGCGCATCGATGGAAGAAATACCGGTGCAGATAAAGTTTCTCGGGTAGATACGGGCAACCGGATTGATCGGCTGGCCGTTGATGTCCGCGTATTCTTCCGGATAAATTTCGCCCAAGCCGTCAATTGGGCGGCCGGCGCCGTTGAAAATTCGGCCCAGCAATTCTTTGGACAGGGGAAGTTCCATCGGCTTTCCGGTGAATTTCGAGGTGGTGTTGTTCAAAGACAATCCATTGGTGCCTTCGAATACCTGAACCACTACGCGTTCCCCTTCGATTTGGACGACACGTCCGGTGCGGACGGTGCCGTCGTTTAAGGTTATAGTGACCAGCTCATCAAAGCCTGCGTTCTTGACGTGGTCAAAGACCACCAGCGAGCCGTTGATTTGCTGCAATCCCATCAGTTGTAAAGCCACTTGCAATTCCTCCTCTGTGTGCATTTAGCGGTTGCTTGCGGCAATCTGTTGGTCGATGTCGCGGTAATACTCCTCAAACAAATCGAGATGATCGTTTGGCACATCGTATTTCATACGGCCGAGTTTCTCAAAAATACCGGTCGCAACCACATTGGAAACCGGCATGTTTTTGCGCACCAGCGTCATCGCCTGATCATAAAGATACAAAATGACCTTCATCATCTGGAACTGTTTTTCCAGCGGTACATAGGTATCGTCCTTGTGGAAGGCGTTTTGCTGCAAAAATCCAATACGGATGAGTTTGGCAATCTCCAGTACCAGCTTCTGATCGTCCGGCAAGACGTCCGCCCCGATCAGTTTGACAATTTCCATCAAGCTGGATTCTTCCGCCAGCAATTTGGAGATCCGGCTGCGGCAGGTGAGAAAATCTTCTCCCACCTTTTCACGAAAATACGGCGCCAAATCGTCGACGTATTCACTGTAACTGTTCATCCAGTTGATGGCAGGGTAGTGTCTGGCATAGGCCAGCGCTTTGTCGAGCGCCCAGAAGCAGCGGACGAATCGTTTGGTATTCTGGGTGACCGGTTCGGAAAAGTCCGACCCCTGCGGCGATACGGCGCCGATGATGGATACCGACCCTTCCGTATCGTTGAGGTTTACCATGTAACCGGCACGTTCATAGAATCCCGAAAGTCTCGACGGGAGATATGCCGGATAACCTTCTTCGGCGGGCATTTCTTCCAGTCGTCCGGAAATTTCACGGAGCGCTTCTGCCCAACGGGAGGTGGAGTCCGCCATAATTGCCACATGATAGCCCATGTCGCGGTAATATTCCGCCAGCGTGATCCCCGTGTAAATGGAGGCTTCACGCGCCGCTACGGGCATGTTGGAGGTGTTGGCGATCAGCACGGTGCGGTCTGTCAGCGCTTTACCGGTACGGGGGTCCACCAGTTCGGAGAACTCTTCCAGTACCTGCGTCATTTCGTTTCCGCGTTCGCCGCAGCCGATATAGACGATGATGTCGGCGTCGCACCATTTGGCAAGCTGATGCTGTGTCATGGTTTTGCCGGTCCCGAACCCGCCCGGAATGGCGGCGGTGCCGCCTTTGGCGATGGGGAACATCGTGTCGATGATCCGCTGTCCGGTGATGAGAGGGCGGTCGATGGGTTTCCGTTCCTTGAAGGGACGCGCCGTTCGGATCGGCCATTTTTGACAAAGCGTCAGGGAATGGCGCTTGCCGTTTCGATCTTCTAATACTACAACCGGGTCATTCACGGTATAGGTACCGTTTTCCACGGCTTCTACAACGGTGCCGGAAAGATCGGGCGGCACCATGCACCGGTGTTCAATTAAGGCGGTTTCCGGACAGGTGGCGTAAATGTCGCCGCCGCTTAATACGTCGCCCACCTTTACCCGGATGGTCACGTCGTATTTTTTGTCGGTGTTCAGCGCGGGCAGGGAAGAGCCGACGCCGATGAACCCGCCTTCTGCTTTTGCCATATCTTCCAGCGGGCGTTCAATCCCGTCGAAAATGTTGGAAAGGATGCCCGGCCCCAGCGTCGCGCAAAGGGGGGCTTTGGTCCCGACAACCGGTTCGCCCGGCTGGAGTCCGGTGGTGCTTTCATACACCTGAATGGTGGTTTCGTCCCGGTTGACGGAAATCACTTCGCCGATGATCTGCTGTTTGCCGACATACACCATTTCTAGCATGGAAAAATCGGTGGTGTTTTTCAGCTTGATGACCGGCCCGTTGATGGAATAAATGGTATTCGCCATGATGATTCCTCCTCAGAATGTAACCTTTAGCCCGCAGGAAGCCAGAAACGGCCGGCGCTGTTCTTCCAGCAGGGAAGGGAAGGTTTCATCCAAAAGGATGCCGGCTTCTTCGTTGAGGAGACAAAAACCTCCCAGTTGATTATTTGGATCTTCCCGTACTTCCGTGATGGCCGGCAAAGCAGCGGCAAACTGTTTTGCGGTTTTCAGCTGATTTTTGGGAACGGTCAGCACGGCGGTTTCACACGGAAATTCATCCAAAGCGTTGGTGACGCGCTTTTGCAGATAGGACGGATATTCTTTCGATGCGGCAAACTCCGCAAGTTTTTTCGCCGCTTGGAGAAAGACGTCGTCCACCATGCGGTTTCGCGCAGCGATCAGCGAGCGGCGACGCGTCAGTCTCGTGCGGGTGATTTGGCGCATGTATTTGGCTTCAATTTCGTGCGCCTGTTGTTTTTTATTTTGTTCCAGGCGCTGCTGTTCAACTTTTTGAGCCTGCTCCAATTCCGTCTTTTCATACGCACGCATTTCTTCTTCCAGAGCGGCGATTTTTTGATCCGTTTCTTCGCGGATTGCCTCCTGAAAGGCCTGTAATTTTTCCTGATTATAAGCCATATGGGTTCCCCTTACTTTTGATGGATTTAGATCGAAACTCCAATCGCTTCGTTTAAGTAGCGGGCGATGTTGGCGCTGATATCGGTTTGACCGTGGCGGTCCGGAATTTCGGTGATGAGGGGCAGCCTTTGATGCAGCTTGCGGTCATAGATTTCGTGATAGCACATCTGAATCAATTTGGAGGTGATTAAGATGATGCCGATTTCCGGGTCAGCATACGCCTGTTCCAGTGCCGAAAGCACTTCATCGCGGGTGTGTACGACAACGCCCTCCACACCGGTCAGGCGCATTCCCATCCGGGTGTCGATGTTATCGCTGATACAAAAGAGTTTCATAGGCAATCCCTGCTCTTAAGCGATGGAGTTGATGATCATGATGGAGATCAAAAGCCCGTAGATTGCAACACCTTCGCCCAGTGCCACGAAGACGATCGAACGGCCGAAGGATTTCGGATCTTCTGCACAAGCGCCGATTGCGGCCGATGCACCGTTGGCTACTGCAATCCCTGCACCGATACAAGCCATCCCGGTAGCAAGTCCGGCGCCCAGATAGGCAAGCCCGGCGCCCGTTCCCATGGTTGCTGCATCCGCTGCGAAAGCAACGTATTGGCCGATCGGGGTGATGGCGGCAAGCACGCTGCACCCGAAGAAGGAAACCAGATTAAAAATCAAGGTGTGTTTGGCTTTCTTTCCGGTGATGGTCCGGCGGTAGAGCGGAACCAGCGGCGCTAAAATCAGAGCGACAAAAATCAGCGGAACAGCAAAAAACAACAAGGTATTCATAGTAATACTCCTATCTGCCCGAAGGCAATTAATCTATGGCGAAGGCATCAGCCTTTGCTATTGTTTGCGGATTCGGAAAAATCCACGGTGGTTGGAACGAACGGTTTGCCCGTTCCGTCATAAAATCGGCTGAAGGTTTCGTAATAGACCAGCCGCAGTACCTGAATGGCGACGACAAAGCCTTCCAGCGCCATGACAAAGAGGTTGCCGAAGATATAAACCGGAATGCTTCCGCCCGATCCGACCATTTCCGCCAGTGTTTTGACCACCAGCATCATGCCGGCGTGGCTGAGGACAAATCCGCCTACACGCATGAAGGAAAGGGTGTTGGACAGATAGCTGATGGCGTATTCCAGCAGTTCGAAGATGTTCTGCAAGAGATAAGCGCCAAAACCGCCTTCCGGTTTGACCGGCTTTTTCTGCACGAGGTTTGCCAGCGGTTCCCGAAACAGCATCGCAAGGACCGGCAAAACAAATACCACGAGGATAAAGATCGGATTTAGGATGTTGATCTGGAAGACCATCATGAGCACAACCGTTGCTACGACGCCGGCGTAGAGGATCAGCCCTGCCACGCCGTTGTTGGAAAAGAAAGCACTTTCCGCATTCTTTTTGCGCAGCGACAAGCGGATGTTTAAGATCATGGTAGTCAGAATGATGACAATCCCGATGGCAACCACACCGTATAGAATCTGATTGGTGGTTTTGGATTCAAATACTTTGAGCGGTAAGAAGGTGATGCCAAGCGATTCGTAAACCGGATCCAACAACTCTTCAAACCCAAAGACCGAACCGAATACCAGCCCAAACAGCATGCTGGCGATCCCGCATCGCGAGATGATCGCGGCAAGATCGAGCTTTTTCGTTCGGTAAAGCAGGTATCCGCCTACGGCAAGCAAGAATCCCTGTCCCACATCGGCAAACATGATGCCAAACAGCAGGATATAGATGAACCCAATCAGCGAAGTGGGGTTCCAGCCGTAGTAGTCCGGCAGCCCATACATCGTCACGAACAGTTCGAAGGGCTTGAAAAATTTAGGCGTCTTGAGTTTGACCGGCGGTTCGAGCTGCGGCTCGTCGGACGGATTCAAAATTTCGCACAAAATCTGGGGGTAGTCATCAAATCGTTTGACAAACGCCTTGGCGTCGGCTTTCGGCACAAACCCTTCGAGGAAAAACTTCCCGTGACTGGTGGTGGCGTATCGCCGCAGGGCAAAGGTGTCGTTTCGCATTTTGACGTAGGAATAGACGGTCAGCAGCTGTTCGCCCTGCTCTTTGGCGGCTTGACTGAGCGTTTCCTCAGCCGCTTGCAGCTCAAGTTTCCGTTGCTGCAGCCGTTCTTCCAACTGCACGGCGGCTTTGTCCGGCGTCTCTTCCAGAAATCCGGGAAGGTCGATTCGTTCAAAATAAAGAGAGGTAAACAGCCGGTCGACTTCTTCCATTTCGCTGTTAGGGGCTAGATAGACGCCCCAATAATATTCTTTGTCGTGGTCAAAGTCGAAGAAGAAAAAGGTCTGCCGCTTGAAATAGGGGAGCTTATCAAAGTTCCCGGCAGGAAGCCTGCCAAAGCGTGCGGTCATGCGCTGGCTTTCCGTCAGATCACCGATGCGCACCGAAAGCCCTTTGAGGTGGTGCAGCTGGGTAGAAGCCTGCTCATACATCTGCACTTGTGCGCGCAGGGTTTCCACGGTTTGTCGCAGTTCCTGCGCCTGTGAAACGATTTGCTCCAAGTAAGCTTTTAGTTCCTCTTCGGACTGGTGGAACGCATGGTAATCGCGGTATTCCGGTGGTATCTTTAACAGATGGATGGCAGATTGCGCCTGCTGAAGCAGAGAGCTGAAAGGATTTTGCTCCTGCATCGGCCGAAAACCGGTCACTGCACCGTCGGGCGGGGATTCCAGATGAAATACGCCGCTCGAACAGCATTCCAGCAGTGCCGCGTCCAACTGACTGTTGGAGCCGGTGAGCTGGACGAGGTTCATTTTCTCAATTGACATGGATGATATACACCGCTTTCCTTCGTGCCTTGCACGGAATTTGGTTGATAAAATTCACAACTTGCGGATTTGTTCCGGCGCCATGCCGTATCGGATGCCCTCCAATAGGGTCACGACGTTTCGCTCTTCCTGACGGGAAAGCAAAAGATAGGCGTAAAAACAAAGATCCGAATTTTCAGTGAAATGAAGCAGATGCCGGCAGCGTCCTGTAAAGATTCGGTCGGTAAAGTGCTCGATGGTTTCCTCTTCTTCCGGTTCAAACCGTGCGTAGTAGGGGACTTTTTTTAGTTCCTCTGTAAACGCCTCTTCACCGCGCGCTTCCATAAAGGGCAAAAGCGCCTGCTTTTTGATTTTGATCCCCCACGGCAGCAGCACATCTTTTAGCTGTTCAGGGGATAAGTGAAGATACAGCGCGTTGCGGTACAGGTTGCAGAGATTCAAAAGCTCGATGCGCAGCCGGATCAGATCTTCCAACTCCTGGGTCTCGTGATCCGAGGATTTGAGCGAATCCATCACCCGTTCGTAAAAGTTTTGCCACAACGCATGTTCGATGGCCATAATATCCAGCCGGTGATCGTCGTCCGTGACAAATTTTTCCAGCACGTTTCCGTAATAAGTGTGCTCTTCTTGGAGAAGTTTTACCAGCTGACGGAAGGTTTTCACCTGAGAAAATGCCAGAAAATCCACTTTTCCGTGCTGCATCAGGTGCTGGGGGAGTTCCACAATAAAGTGCTCCGGTTTTCCGGCGCGGATCAAGAGCACCATGCGCATCAGTTCCTGAATTTCTGTTTCCTGTAAGAAGAAATCAAATTGTGTGCCCGCCAACTGTCCTTGATAATAAAACAGCTTGTCGCATTCTTCCAAAAATGCACGGCGCAGTAATTCTTCCAGCTGTCCGCGGTGGATGTCGTTTTCTGAAATGCCGGACAACACCTTTTGGTAATGCGTATGGCCTTTCAGATAAGCGGCCACTTCCACCACGCTGGTGCATCGGAGCATCTCATCAAACTGTGCCGGTGTGATGCGTTTGCCGTACATCGCGCGGGCTTTTGATAAAACGGCAGGGGAGTTTTTTTGCAGCAACCGGATCACCTGCTTTCCGGATTGGATGAATGATGCAAAACGTTTTGCACAATGGAGGTCACCCATTCTTCGCAATGGCGATCATAGATTTTTTGCAGACGAGCCTGCTCTTTGGCGGCGTTTTGGCCGATTTCCTCTTCCGCCCGAACGGCTTTTGCGAATTGGTCCGCATCCATCATTTCCAGTTCCTTTTTCATCAATTCGTCGGAAGCGTCGTGAAGCTCCTTCTTTTTTCGCTCCACCGATCGATAAACGGCAGCTTTTTGCTGCTTTGCGTCCTCGAGGCGTTTGGCAGCCTCCTGATCGGCGGCAATGATTTGTTGAATCAGGTCTTTCATGGAAAAAATCCTTTCCGGCAGATCGCAGATGGTGTTTTGTCCATGCTGCGAGTGTGTCCAAAGCGTTTTGGTTTCGTTGGCAGGGAACCAACGTTTTTGTTTTGCTCACAGAATAAGACGATTTTTTTTATAATATGAATCTAAATTGTAAACAATTTGTGAAGTGAACTGTTTTTTACCTTTTCTCGCAAATCATACGGAATTGTCAATTGATTTTAGTGAATATGAGTGTGAAAAATCCCCTTCAGCCAAAGGCTGAAGGGGATTGATTTTAGGATTCTTGGAACAAAATGGTGCTGAAATACCGTTCACCGGTGTCCGGAAGAACCGTGACCACACATTTTCCTTTGCCCAGTTTTTTAGCAAGTTTGAGTGCCGCCGCCACATTGGACCCACTCGAAATACCGCACAGAAGTCCTTCTTCCCGTGCGAGCCGGCGGGAGGTTTCCAGTGCTTCGTCGTCGGTCACCACGCAGATTTCATCAAAGATCTGAAGATTTAAGTTCTCGGGAATCAGGCCGTCACCGATTCCCATCTGCAAATGCGTGCCGATGCTGCCGCCGGAAAGGATGGCGGCGTGTTCCGGTTCAACCGCCCAGATGGTGATGTTCGGATTTTCGCGGCGCAGCACTTCGCCGATGCCGGAAAGGGTGCCGCCCGTTCCCACACCGGAGGTGAATCCGTCCACCGGACGTCCCAGATCTTTTACGATTTCAATGCCGGTCTGTTCTAAGTGCACCTGAGGATTGGCGGGATTGGTGAATTGCTGCGGGACAAATACGTTCGGATCGTCCCGTTCCATCTGCAAAGCGGTTTGCAGACATTTTTCGATGCAGGCGCCGATGTCGCCCTCATCGTGGATCAAAATCACTTCTGCGCCATACTGAGACACCAGCTTGCGGCGTTCTTCACTCACGGAGTCGGGCATGATGATGCGCACGCGGTATCCGCGTACTGCCCCCACCAGAGCCAAACCAACGCCCTGGTTTCCGCTGGTCGGTTCGACGATGATGGTGTTGGGATGGATTTTCCCGTTTCGTTCTGCGTCGAGAATCATGTTGTAGGCGGTGCGGGTTTTGATGGAGCCGCCCACATTCAGCGCTTCAAATTTGACATAAATATCTGCCGAATCACTGTCCGGCAGGCGGTTGAGGCGAACCATGGGGGTGTGCCCGATGGCGTCCAAAATGTTTTCGTAAACCAAATGGATTCCTCCTATGTGAACCGGCAAGGTTTTTGCCGGCAATGTAACCATGCTGTTTTACCGCTCTCTGTACGAAAGCCGTGCAGTTGTCATTATATCATGTTCCCCGGTAAAATACAACCAAATGCAAATAAAAGGAAATCCCGCCAAACCATGTTTGACGGGACCTTCGATCGGTGTTATTGTTCGCGGAATACAATCGTTCCGGTTTCGTCGTCCATACTTTCGACGATGGCCAGCGATTCCAAATGGATGCCGCGGTCGCGGATGAGCTTTCCGCCAATCTGGAATCCTTTTTCCACTGCGATGCCAACGCCTTCGACAATAGCGCCGGCGTTTTCAATCAGCTCGATCAAGCCGTTGACCGCACAGCCATTGGCCAAAAAGTCGTCGATGATCAACACGTGGTCGCCCGGATGCAGAAATTTTTTGGAGACGATGACGTCGTAAACACGTTTATGGGTAAACGATTCAATTTTTGTGGTGTACATTTCACCGTCCAGATTGATGCTCTGTGCTTTTTTTGCAAAAACCACCGGGCAGTCAAAATACTGTGCCACCACGCAGGCAATCCCGATGCCGGATGCTTCGATGGTCAGGATTTTATCCACCTTTGCATCGGCAAACAGCCGTTTGAATTCTTTTCCCATTTCGTTAAAAAGAGGAATGTCCATCTGATGATTGATAAAGCTGTCCACTTTCAGGACATTTCCCTTTTTGATGACGCCGTCACGGCGAATGCGTTCCTCCAACAATTTCATAAAAGCAGCCACCCCGCACTTGTTTTCTAATTTCGTTAACGAACATTATAGCACGAGTGCGGCAAAAAAACAATAAACTTTGTCGAAAAAGCATGAATTATCCGAATCTGTGCACCAATCGGTCGTAGGGCGGGGAATAGGTGTTCAAAAATTCCAAAAAAGAAGACTCATTTTCCGCCGGTTCTGCCCAGCAAAGCCCGCATCCTGCCGCAACATCTCCCGGAAGCGGGATCAGCCTGCCGCGAAGAATGCCGCACGCCTGCTGTTCGAGGGAAAGCGCGTCGGTCGTCGTCTCAAAAGTCAGCAGCAGTTGTGCGCGTTTGGGTCGGCTCATGGCTTGATGATGAAGGAAGCTTCGGACATCTTCTGGCAGATCACGTACATGTTGGTGATGCTTCCGACCCCCAGCTTTTCCGTCAGCCCGTAATGATTCAAACAGGTGCCGCAGGTCAGAATTTCGACGCCTTCTTCTTCCATCAGTTTCAAATCGGAAAGGGTAGCGGCGCCTTCTACCGACAGTTTCGCTCCGCCGTTGTAAAGAAGGATGGTGTCCGGCAAACGGTCCTGCTCGGTCAGTGCATATACAAAACCCTGCATCAGTTTCTGTCCGAGAACCGGATCGCCTTCACCCATCGTTTCGGAGGAGAGCACGACGACCGTTTTGCCCTGCGGGGTGCAAGGAATGCAGACATCCGCCGTTTCTTCTTCGGTGCTGTGGAATGCCACGCCGTCTGCAACAATTCGTACCGAGAAGCGGTGTTCTTCCAGCTGTTCCGACGTAAAGGTCAGATTTTTCTGCGTTGCCATTTTGCTCAGGTTTTGTACAGCAGTTTCGTTGTCCACCAGCGTTTCGCAAATGTCACCGGCGTTCATCTGTGCCAGTGCTTTTCTGGTTTCCAAGACCGGAATGGGGCAGGCTTTGCCCAAAAGGTTTAAAGTAGTCATTGTGATTCTCCTTATTTATAAATGTTGTTTCTCATTTGGTAGGTTCTGGCACGACGTGCAGGATGCCGCCCGGCGTGTCGCATACTTTGCCGATGATGCCGCAGGGAAGACCCAGTGCGGACAATTCTGCCAGTACGGCGGGGGCCTCCTCGTTCGGTACGGCTCCAAGCAGTCCGCCGGAGGTCTGGGGGTCAAACAACAGTTCTTCTACTGCAAACGGTACGTCTTCAAACGAAGCGCGGCTGCCCACAAAGTTGCGGTTTTTTTGTGCGGCTGCCGTCAGGAAAAATTCGTTGGCGCAGTCGAGTGCTTCCGGAAATACGGGAAGTTCGTTTGCCCAAAGTTCGGCGGATAATTCAGACGGAATCATTTCGCTTAAATGGCCCAAAAGACCGAATCCGGTCACGTCGGTGCAGGCATGTACTGTGAAATGGGCAAAAATTTCCGCCGCCTTTTTGTTCAGGGTGGACATCGAACGGGTTGCACGGCGCAGTCCTGCTTTGGAGAGCGCCCCTGCCCGCGAAGCGGTCATCAACAACCCGACGCCCAGCGGTTTGGTCAAAATCAGCCGGTCGCCCGGTTTTGGGGTGTGATTTTCCAGTACGCGGTCGGGATGAATGAGTCCCGTGACCGATAAACCGTATTTCACTTCTTGATCGTAAATGGAGTGGCCGCCCGCTAAGACGCCGCCCGCTTCTCTTACTTTTTCGCTGCCGCCCTGCAAGATGCGGCCGAGGATGTTTAAGTCCATCGTTTCGGGGAAACAGACAATGTTGAGCGCCGTTTTCACCTCGCCGCCCATTGCGTAGACGTCGCTCATGGCATTCGCGGCGGCGATTTGACCAAACAAATAAGGATCTTCCACCATGGGCGGAAAGAAATCCAGCGTCAGCACCATGGCAAGATCATCGGTCAGCCGGTAGACGGCGGCATCGTCGGAATGATGGAATCCAACCAAGAGATTCGGGTCCTCAAACGGCGGCAGTTTTTGTAAAACGTGCGAAAGCATGCCGGGTCCCAGCTTTGCGGTACAGCCTCCGCCGCGACAAAATAAAATCGGTTCGCTCATATAATTTCTCCCGTTCTTTTTTTAAAAGAATAACGCTAAATTTATCTTAACGGATAATCAAATTTTTGTCAATGCAGGAGGGCAGTCATTTGGTGCGTGAATCGGCGATTTTTGATGCAAAAATCAGTAGAAATCGACCATTTTTTACCGTTTTTTCGAGCTTGTTTTTGGCCCGGTTGTAGAATCGTTTTGGCGTTCTTGACCCTGAAAAATCCAGTGTTTATAATAAAAAATCATAGAAATCAACAAACCACACAAAAGGGGGAAATGGTATGGTTTCGGATTTTCTCAAGCGGAAAAATGTCGTTTTTTCTGCTAAGCGGTATGGGATTGATGCACTGGGCGCCATGGCGCAGGGGCTTTTTTGCTCGCTTTTGATTGGCACCATCATCAATACCGTCGGACAGCAGGCGGGGATTGAGCTTTTGGTCGAACTTGGCACCTTTGCCACCAGCATGTCTGGTCCGGCAATGGCGGTTGCCATCGGGTATGCACTCAAGGCCGATCCGCTGGTGCTCTTTTCGCTGGTCGCGGTGGGCTATTCTGCCAATCAGCTGGGCGGTGCAGGCGGACCGCTGGCCGTGTTGGTGATTGCAATCATCGCAGCAGAATGCGGCAAACTCATTTCAAAGGAAACCAAAATCGATATTTTAGTGACGCCGGCGGTCACCATTTTGGTCGGAACCGGGCTGAGCTATCTGATCGCTCCGCCGATCGGTACGGCCGCCAATTCGTTTGGCAAGCTCATCATGTGGGCGACGGAACTGCAGCCATTCTGGATGGGCATTCTGGTTTCTGCCGCTGTGGGGATCGCCCTCACACTGCCGATCAGCTCGGCTGCGATTTGTTCGGTGCTTGGCCTGACCGGACTCGCAGGCGGCGCCGCGGTTGCGGGATGCTGTGCACAGATGGTCGGCTTTGCGGTCATGTCCTTTAAGGAAAACGGCGTGGGCGGTCTGGTGTCGCAGGGCATCGGAACCTCGATGCTCCAAATGAGCAACATCGTCAAGAATCCGCGTATCTGGATTCCGCCGATCCTCACCTCGATGATTACCGGACCGCTTGCCACTTGTGTGTTTAAATTTACGATGAACGGCGCGCCGGTGTCGTCCGGCATGGGCACCTGCGGATTTGTCGGACAGATTGGGGTATACACCGGCTGGCTTGCCGATATTGAAGCGGGCACGAAAACAGCGATTACCGGCATGGACTGGCTGGCGATGGCGCTCATCTGCTTTGTGCTGCCGGCAGTTTTGACGTATCTGTTTGGTCTGTTTTTCCGGAAGATCGGCTGGATCAAAGAAAACGATTTGAAATTGGCCGCTTAAGGAATCGCAAGAAAAGGAGAGCATGTGCTCTCCTTTTCTTTTTTGGGGCGGTGTGTTATAATGAAAACACTGCGGTATAGCGGTAATCTCTTTGGCATATCCTGTGTCAAAGGAGATGACGCCATGAAACCGAACAAACTCGCACTGCTGGCCGTTGGCTCGGTTGTGGTCTTGGGAGGATTGCTCCCCATTTGGCAGGCGGTGCGCACCCAGTCAACGGGATATGCCAAACCGACGCTGATCATCGACGCCGGGCATGGCGGTTTTGACGGCGGTGCAGAAAGCGCCAGCGGACTGATCGAAAAAGATTTAAACTTGCTCATCGCTCAAAATCTTCAGGATTTTTGCACCCTTTGCGGGGTGGAGACCATCATGGTCCGTGAGAGCGATACCGATGTGGGCGATCCCTCGCTCTCTTCGTCCGCGAGAAAACAAGACGATATCTACAGCCGTTTGGATCTTTTTGAAGAAACCGAGGATGCTTGGGTGCTGTCGATTCACCAAAACGAGTATCCGGATGCGTCAGTTTTTGGTGCGCAGATGTTTTATGGGGTACAAAACCCTCAAAGCGAGCACTTTGCGGCGGTGCTTCAGGAACGGTTTTGGGCGTTGGATCCGGAAAATGACCGGCAGATCAAACCCGGACCGGAGAGCGTGTATTTGTTACAGCATACGACAAAGCCGATGGTGCTCGCAGAATGCGGCTTTCTGTCCAATCCGGAAGAAGCAGAAAAATTAGCGTCGTTTGATTATCAGCAAAAGGTGGCGTTTACCCTGCTTTGCGGGGTTTGCGATGCCTGGAAGATGGAGGAAAATCAGGACTTTGAAGAATAAATCATGTTATATCTGTTCTGCCTGCGGGTATGAGTCGGCGAAATGGTACGGAAAATGCCCGTCCTGCGGCGCGTGGAATACGTTTGAAGAGGGGGCACCGGCAACGGTTTCTGCGCCGTCTGTTCCCGGCACCAAAAAAGTAGCGATGCACGCACAGGGGAAGCAGGCGCGCATTCAGCAGATCACCTCGATTTCGGTGGAAGAGGAATTTCGGTTAAAGACCGGCATCGGCGAACTCGACCGTGTGCTGGGCGGCGGGATTGTCAAAGGCAGTTTGATTTTGCTGGGCGGGGATCCCGGGATTGGCAAATCGACGCTGCTTTTGCAGATTTGCGGATGTTTGGGCGCACAACAGAAAATTTTGTATGTGTCCGGAGAAGAATCGGTGCGGCAGATCAAGATGCGTGCCGACCGGCTGGGCGTGTCGAGCGACCAGCTCTATCTGCTGGCGGAAACGGATGTGGAAACCATCGCCAACACCATTTTGGCCAATCACCCCGATTTGGTGATGATCGACTCGATTCAGACGATGTGTGTGGCCGGGGTCAATTCGTCGCCGGGCAGCGTTTCTCAGGTGCGGGAGAGCAGCAATGCCTTTTTGCAGATTGCCAAAGGGGAAGAAATCCCCATTTTTCTGGTCGGGCATGTCACCAAAGACGGGTATCTGGCGGGGCCGAAGGTGCTCGAACATATGGTGGATGCGGTGCTTCATTTTGAAGGGGAACGAAATTTGAGTTACCGGCTGCTGCGCGCAGTCAAAAACCGCTTTGGCTCGACCAATGAGGTTGGCGTTTTTGAAATGGCGGATGTGGGGCTGGAAGCGGTCGAAAATCCGTCTGCGGCACTGTTGGAAGGGCGTCCGGTTCAGACTTCCGGCAACTGCGTTGCCTGCGTGATGGAAGGCACCCGTCCGCTGTTGGCGGAGGTGCAGACGCTGGTTTCCAAAAGTAATTTTGCCGCTGCGCGCCGTACCGCTTCGGGGTTTGATTACAGCCGGATGCTGATGCTGTTGGCGGTGCTGGAAAAGCGCTGCGGCTATTACTTGTCGAATTTGGACGCTTATTTGAATGTCGTCGGCGGATTTCGGCTGGATGAGCCGGCGGCGGACTTGCCGGTGGCATTGGCGTTTGCATCGGGGGTGCTCGATTGCCCGATTCCGGATGATTTGCTTGCCTTTGGGGAAGTAGGGCTTTCCGGTGAGGTGCGCAGTGTGCAGAATCTTTCCGGGCGCATTCGTGAAGCAAAACGTATGGGCTTTGCGCGCTGCATCGTCCCGAAACAGGCGCTTCGCACGCTGCGCCAACCGATCGAGGGCATTGAGATCCTAGGTGTTTCCACGGTGGCGGAAGCGGTGAAGCTTGCGATCCCGCGTTAAAAAATTTTGATCGAAAAAATAAAGAAAAAGCACGGATACCAAAGTATCCGTGCTTTTTCTTTTTGGCTGTATATTTTTGGCAGGACTGCGGACACTAAGGGCAGTGAATGTAAAAAGGAGGAAGATCGGTGCAAAACGGCGTGATTTTGCTCAAACGACCGCCATCCATCCGTGCGTACGCGGCGGTGGTTGGCAAAAAAGAAGGGGAAGGACCGCTGGGTGACTGGTTCGACCAAGTCCATGCTGATACCACGTTTGGACAAAAAACCTGGGAACAAGCAGAAAGCCGGATGCAGCAAATGGCGGTGCAGACGGTTTTGAAGAAAGCGGATCTTTCCGCCGCAGACATTGATTTGCTGTTTGCCGGGGATTTGCTCAACCAGTGTATCGGTTCGTCGTTCGGGCTTCAGTCCTTTGAATTGCCCTATTATGGACTGTATGGTGCCTGCTCCACAATGGCAGAATCAATCAGTCTCGCATCCCTTGCGGTGCAGGCGGGGTACGCGCATCGCGCATTGGCGGTCACATCGTCTCATTTTTGTTCCGCAGAACGGCAGTACCGCATGCCGCTCGAATATGGCGGACAGCGTGCGCCGTCGGCACAGTGGACGGTGACGGGGAGCGGTGCGGTGATTTTGCAAAGTACGGGAAAGGCGCCCTATGTGCGCGCGGTGTGCGCCGGCCGGATTACCGATCTGGGTGTTTGCGATATCAACAATATGGGTGCCGCTATGGCGCCGGCGGCGTACCGCACCATCCGCACCTTTTTGGAGGAGACGCACACTTCTCCGAATGATTACGACCATATTTTTACCGGCGATCTTGGGCACATCGGTACCTCTATTTTGTATGAGCTGTTCGATCAGGATGGCATGGATCTTCGAGCCGTGCACGACGACTGCGGATTGATGATGTACAATCTGAAAGAACAGGATGTTCATGCCGGCGGTTCCGGCTGCGGGTGTTCGGCTTCGGTGCTGTGCGGGGTGATTTTGCCGCAGTTTGCGGCCGGAAAGTATCATAACGTGCTGTTTGTCGCCACGGGTGCCTTGATGTCGCCCACCAGTTATCAGCAGGGGAGTTCCATTCCGGGCATCGCTCATTTGGTGTATCTGTCCGATCAGGATACCCCTTTTAACCGACAGGAGGAACTTGCATGAATTATCTTCAAGCGTTTATTGTGGGCGGAATCCTTTGTGCCATTGGTCAGGTGCTCATCGATTATACAAAGCTGACGCCCGCACGGATTTTAACCGCTTATGTGGTTACCGGCGTACTGTTGGGAGCACTCGGGCTTTATGAACCGCTGACCAAATGGGGCGGCGCCGGAGCGACTGTGCCCCTCACCGGATTTGGTTATCTGCTGGCCAAAGGCGTACAGGAAGCGGTGCAGGAATACGGTTTTTTGGGCATCTTTCTGGGCGGGTTTACGTCCGCTGCGGGCGGCGTTGCCGCGGCGGTATTTTTTGGACTGCTGGCGGCGTTTATCTTTCGCTCGGAAGATCGCTCGTAAAAAACAGATGTCATACAAAAAGCGGCGGAAATCCTCTGGGATTTCCGCCGCCTTTTGATTATTCTTCGTGCTCTTTTTGTCCTTTTTG
>CALXIC010000090.1 GCA_944388265.1 uncultured Clostridia bacterium
GGATGTCGAAATCATCAAAATTGAAGGTTCGGTGGAACTGGCACCGCTGGTTGGGCTGGCGGATGCGATTGTCGATATTGTCGAAACGGGATCGACGCTCCGCGAAAACGGTTTGGATGTGTATGAAGAAGTCGCGCCGATTTCGGCTCGGTTGATTGCCAATACGGTCAGCCTAAAACTTCATCAGCAGCCGATGGAATCCATCATCAATCAAATTGAATCTGCCGTACAGGCAGTCAGCAATCAGAAAGGATGAACCACCATGATTACAATTGTACCGGCAGACGGAAAATCGGAAAAAGAATATATGGCGCTGCTTCGCAGCCGCAGCACTTCGGTCAATAAAAAAGTGACCGAATCAGTCACCGAAATTTTGGAAGAAGTCCGCGTACACGGCGACGAAGCGCTTTTGGCTTATACTGAAAAATTTGACGGAAAACTTCCGGAATACTTGGAAGTTCCGCTCGAAGTCATCAACGATGCGCTGACGGAAGCGGATCCGGCTTATGTCGATGCCCTTTTGAATGCCGTGGAAAATATCCGAGATTTTCATGACCGTCAAAAACAGCAGAGCTTTATTACGGCAAAGGAAAACGGCTGTATCATGGGCCAGCGTATCCGCGGCTTGCAGCGGGTAGGTCTTTATGTGCCCGGCGGTACGGCGGCTTATCCTTCGTCCGTGTTGATGAATGCGATTCCGGCCAAAATTGCCGGCGTACAGGAAATCGTGATGGTGACTCCTCCGCTCGCTGACGGTACGGCTAACCGTGATATCTTGGTCGCAGCTGCGGTTTGCGGCGTGGACCGCGTCTTTTTGATGGGTGGGGCACAGGCGGTTGCCGCTCTGGCATACGGTACCGAAACGGTACCGAAGGTGGATAAAATCGTCGGCCCCGGCAACATCTTTGTAGCGACTGCGAAAAAACTGCTTTACGGCACCGTCGATATCGATATGATTGCCGGACCGAGCGAAATTTTGATTTTGGCGGATGAAACGGCGCCCGCTTCTTATGTCGCGGCTGACTTGATGTCGCAGGCAGAACATGACAAATTGGCTTCTGCCATTTTGGTCACCACTTCGCAGGCGTTGGCGGAAGAAACCGACCGCGAACTGGCGCGCCAGATCGAACACCTGTCCCGCAAAGAGATTATTGAAACCTCGCTTCGTGACTACGGCGCGGCGTTCGTTTGCGATACGGTGGAAAAAGCAATCGAAATTGCAAATGAATTTGCTCCCGAACACTGCGAAGTGATGATGAAGAATCCGATGGAATTCATCGGTAAAATCGATAATGTCGGTTCGCTCTTCTTGGGCAATTATGCTCCGGAACCGCTCGGCGATTACTATGCAGGACCGAATCATGTGCTGCCCACCAGCGGTACGGCGCGCTTTTTCTCGCCGCTTTCGGTGGATGCGTTTGTCAAAAAATCCAGCTATATTTATTATACACAGGATGCCCTGTCTCAGGCGCACGACGATATCGTGCTGCTTGCCAATAAAGAAGGCTTGACGGCGCATGCCAATTCGATTATCGTTCGCAAACAGTAAGGAGTGGTTCTTGTGAAATACACTCTTCCCGAAAATATTCGTACACTGGTGCCCTACGAGCCGGTGGATGCACAATACGAAGTGCGGCTCGATGCAAACGAATCTTTTTTGCAGCCGCCCGCTTCCATCATTCAGGAATTTCAGCAGGCTTTGCTTTCGGTAGATTTTAACCGTTATCCCGATGCCTCTGCCACGAAGCTCTGTGAAGCGTTTGGTGCCTATTATGGGGTGGATCCGCGCTTTGTGGTGGCATTTGATGGTTCGGATGAAGTACTTGCTCTGATGAGTGCTACGTTTTATCGCGGCGGAACTCTTGGCGTGTTTTCTGATGACTTTAGCATGTACCGACAGTATGCGCAAACCTATGGAGCGGACTGCGTCACTTTGTCGAAGGAACCGGATCTCACTATTTCGGTCGATCATCTATTGAAACAGATGGAAGAACAGCATGTTACGGCACTGCTTTTTTCCAATCCCTGCAATCCGACCTCGCTGGGGCTTTCGCGCAAAGAAGTGCTTCGTCTGTTGGAATCCACCGATGCGCTGGTTATTTTGGATGAAGCCTATATGGATTTTTGGGACCTGCGCGAATCGTTGCTGGATTGTGTCGAGCAGTATGACAATCTGATTGTGCTCAAAACCTGTTCCAAAGCGATGGGGATGGCTTCGGTGCGTTTGGGATTTGCTGTCAGCAAATCGTTTGCGAAAGTGTACCGTGCGGTAAAATCCCCTTACAACGTGAATTCCGTTTCTCAGCTGCTTGGTACCATTATGCTAAACCATCCGGACTGGCTGCAAACGGCGGTCAAGACATTAATCGCTTCCCGTCAATCACTCCAGATTGAAATGGATCGGTTGGCAAAACAGTATCCGTCTATTTTTCCGGTCGTTTATCCTTCCTGCACGAACTTTATTTATGCGCAAACACCCTATGCGGAGGAAATTTATCAAAAGCTCCAAAAACGATCCATTTCCATTCGAAAGATGAAAGGACACCTGCGCATCACTGCGGGTAGTCCGGAAGAAAATCAAAAGGTGCTGGCAGCACTCCGTAACATTTTGGAAGAACAAAACGGGTGAAACGGGAGGATCATGAATGAT
>CALXIC010000091.1 GCA_944388265.1 uncultured Clostridia bacterium
AGTGTTTTAATAATTGTGAAACGGACACGCTTCACAGATTTCCCGATAATTTTCCTTTTTCGTGAATCTCGGCAAAATCAAATACGGATTCAAATCTCTGGTTTCGAGACAGTCACCATCTTCGATAAACTCATCCACCAAAGGGCACTTCACAAATTCAGGTGTGTCCTCGCCTTCATATGGGATGTATTCCACTCCTTTGTAAAAGTACTTCATTTGTCCACCTCCTTCAGCATTGCTTTTACCCGGTCAACATACGGTCAATATAATCTGGCATCTTTCATATCGAACTCTCGCCATTATCAAGCCATTTAATACCCGTGAAACGGACACGCTTCACAGATTTCCCGATAATTTTCCTTTTTCGTGAATCTCGGCAAAATCAAATACGGATTCAAATCTCTGGTTTCGAGGCAGTCATCATCTTCGATAAAGTCATCCACCAAAGGACATTTTACTTTTTCCGGAATTCCTCTTTCGTTAGGAATATATTCTATACCTTTGTAAAAGTACTTCATTTGTCCACCTCCTTCAGCATTGCTTTTAACTGGTCATCAAAGGTTTCTTTCAAACAAGCGGTACGCATTTTTTCTTCCACTTCACAAACACCAACGACCTGCAAACCCTGACTTTTAGTAAAAATCATAGCCCGAAGGCTCATCCGGTTTCTCAACCACGTTTTGCCTTAAAACCTTGAGCTGTTTTTCGATCAAAGATTCGCGTTCTTCCCTAGAAGCATCCAGTAACTGATGATAATCAAACCCATACAGTTCCAATAGCTCCTTTGCCATCGTTGCATGGATTCTTTTTTCCTTTTCCATGTCAAGATCGGGCAAACGGTGATCATCAAACAGGAGCACTCCAGGATTTTCGTCTTCCTCATAAAATTTGGCAGAAAGACTGATTTCGATCAATTCATAGATTTCTTCTTTCGTAATATTGAACACCATATTGCTCTATAAGCCACCTAATCATTTTCTCTTTTTCGTCGATCTTGATCGAATGGCTAAAACGACTGAAAGAACACCGTTACTTTTCCATCATCATAACGCCAAAATGCAAAAGTAAAAAAGCGATTCCATTTCTCATCAACGTCCAGCCGTTTCCACCCGATTTCAAAAGTATCGGCTAACCGAAACGGAATCAACCAACCAGACAGATCTTCACCCTCCAAATCATCCAAAAACAGTTCATGTCCTTCTCCGGCGTCAACAAAAAAGATACACCCAAGCTCATTTGCTTTTTTTCGAATCAATTCAAAGAATGTTTCAAACTTCTCGTTTTCTTGCGTTCTTAACTCTCTCATTATTGACACCACCTTTAAGAATTGTCACAAATTTTCCATGATTCACCACTACAACATCTTGGTTTTTAATATAAAAAGCACTTTCATCACGCTGCGATTTCCATTGCCCATATAAAATATCATCTGGATGATTTATAATTTCCTTGATAATATCCAGCGTTTTGAATCGGTTCTAAGCATTTGTAACATCCAATTCAAAATCGACTGCATGTTTTTCTATCTTTTTACGAAACCGTATATTTGTAATCATTATACCATTTTCTCATGGTTTTGCAACAAAACCATACTCTCTGTAATTGTTATTTCCTTTGCAAATGCTATAAACCCAATCTCAATTAATATTTTTCTACCATGTGTTTCCCGACCATTTTGAATTTCGCATAACTCTATTTTTAACAATACAAAATAAGCTATAAATATCAAAAAGAGCACTGCTTGGCCAGTGCTCTTTTTGATTACTTCTTTATTTCATCGCTTCAAACGGAGAACGCAGTGTTAAGTGATCCATCAGAGAAACGCCGCAGCGCTTTGCCAGCTGTTCTGCCCCATGAATCGAATAGGCGTCGAGCAGTTGTTTTGGATGATGCGCGTCGCACCCGATCAGCACGTCATTGCCAATTTCCCCAGCAATGGAAAAGAACAGATCGCTCGGATAATTTCGACGATCGCAGTAACCGCACAGGTTAATCTCAAGCGGCATGGAAAGCCGCTTTGCCGCCTCGCAAAGCCGACGCATTTCCGAAAGATAGCGCGTATTGGGACGAGTCGTTCCGTCATCTTCTACATGCGGGAAATTGATCAAATCCGGATGAGCCAGATAGGTAAATGCTCCTGTTTCCATCCCCTCAATGACCTGATCGACATAAGCCGTCAAAATCGCAGGGTCTGTGGTTGCCCGTCCAAAATAAATGCCGGAAGATTCATCCATGGAAAAATGCTGTCCCAAAATCAAATAATCAATGGGGTAATCCGACAAATGCTTCAAAAGCTTCGAAAAATGTTTGGGGAAATATTCGGCCTCAAATCCAATTTTAATGTCGATATCGCGCCGGTACTCCTGCCGCAAATCCAAGAGCGACTGTACATAACCTTCCGTTTCCGCAAGGCTCATGCGAATACTGGAACAATATCCATCATCAAATGGATATGGCACATGATCGGAAAATCCGAGCACGCGAAAGCCCGCTTTGATGGCCGCTTCCACATAGTCGCGGTCTTCCCCGGATGCATGGTGGCAGCGATACGTATGGGTATGGTAGTTTTCAGCAATCATCGTGATCCCTCCATTCTTGAACAGCTCACTTATCTTCACGATTATTATACCACAAAGAAACCTTTTTGACAAAACAATTCTACGGAAATCCTCTCTCCTTTTGCGTTTTTCAAAAAACCAAAAGCATTTGACCGTCCTTTCAGAACCTGTTATAATAAAACCACTTTCATTAAATAAAGAAGGATTGATTATGCAAAAAAGAGAAACCTTTCAATCCAGATTGGGGTTCATTCTGGTCTCCGCCGGATGCGCCATCGGTCTGGGAAATGTATGGAAATTTCCATACATCTGCGGCGCTTACGGCGGCGCGGCATTCATCCTGGTATACCTGCTGTTTTTAGCGATACTGGGGCTTCCCATTTTAATCTGCGAATTTTCCATTGGCCGCGCGTCCAGAAAGAGCAACGCCAAAGCGTTTGACGTACTGGAACCGAAAGGCACCCGGTGGCATCACGCAAAATGGATCAGCATCATCGGCTGTAACTTATTGATGATGTTTTATACCATGGTAGGCGGATGGATGCTGTATTACTGTTATCTGTCCATCAGCGGAAAACTGACCGGGTTGGATGCAAATGGCGTTTCTGCCACCTTTTCTGAAATGCTCTCCTCTTTCCCAACGATGACGGGATGGATGATTGTAGCCGTTGTGCTGTCCTTCGCGGTATGTTTGATGGGCTTGCAAAACGGCGTGGAAAAAATCACGAAAATCATGATGATCTTACTCATCGTCTTGATGGTTGCGCTGGCCGTCAATTCCCTGACACTTCAAAATGCGTCAGAGGGCGTTCGTTTTTATCTGGTTCCGGATTTCTCCAAGCTGGATGGCAAAGCCGTATTCGCCGCCATGTCGCAGGCATTTTTCACCCTCGGCATTGGCGTCGGGAGCATGGGCATTTTCGGCAGCTACTTGGAAAAAGAACGCTCCCTCGCCGGCGAAGCCGTCAGCATCATTCTGCTGGACACCAGTGTCGCGCTGACTGCCGGATTTATTGTGATTCCGGCATGTTTTGCCTACAGTGTAGAACCAAATTCCGGTCCTCCCCTGCTCTTTTTGACCCTGCCAAATATTTTTAACCACATGGCAGGCGGCCGCATTTGGGGATCCCTATTCTTCTTGTTCATGGCTTTCGCCGCCTTTTCCACCATCATTGCCGTATTTGAAGCCATCCTCTCGTTCTACATGGATGGGCTGGGCTGGAGCAGAAAAAAAAGCGGTGCTCTTTAACATTCCGCTGATTATTCTGCTGTCCCTCCCGGCAATCGCTGGTTTCAGCTTCTTCTCCGGATTCCAGCCCTTAGGAGAGGGGACTTCCTTTATGGATCTGGAAGATTTTGTCCTGTCCAACAACTTACTGCCGATTGGAAGTCTCGTGATGATTGGTTTTTGTACCCGCCGCTATGGTTGGGGATGGAACGCCTTCCGGGAAGAAGTCAACGCGGGCAAAGGATTAAAACTGCACAACGGCTTGCGGTTTTACATCAGTGTGATCCTGCCGATCATTGTATCCGCTATCTATCTCAAAGGATATTACGACATCTTTTCGCCGTATTCCGTGCCGGTACGGGTTGGAAGCATGGCGGTTGCAGTTTGTCTGCTGGCACTCACCTATGCGTTTATCTTTCAAAAACCGAAAAAAAGCAACGCCTAATATACTCTAAATGCACAACCATAAAAAAGGACTCTCGGAATGTTCCGAGAGTCCTTTTTTATGATTTATTCACGTCCAGCGTACATTTTTTCGTAGTATTCCTGATAAGCACCGCTGATGATATTTTCCCACCAGGGTTTATGATCGAGATACCACTGGATCGTTTCTTTCATACCGGTATCAAAATTGTACTTCGGTTTCCAACCCAGTTGTTCGGTGATTTTCGCCGGATCAATCGCGTAGCGGCGGTCATGTCCCGGACGGTCCGTAACGTAGTGAATGAGCGTTTCCGAACGGTCCAATTGACGCAGAATCGTCTTCACCACTTCCAGATTGGTGCGTTCGTTGTGCCCGCCGATGTTATAGATCTCGCCCTCTTTCCCATGACGAATGATCAAATCGATTGCGGCACAGTGATCGTATACATGCAGCCAGTCACGAACATTTTCCCCCGTTCCATAAACCGGCAGCGACTGATTCGCCAATGCACGCGAAATCATCAAGGGAATCAGTTTTTCCGGGAACTGATACGGGCCGTAGTTATTCGAGCAGCGAGAAATCGTCATCGGGAGACCGAACGTGCGATGATACGCCTGTACCAGCAAATCTGCACTTGCTTTCGACGCCGAATAAGGACTGGAGGTATGAAGCGGCGTCGTCTCCGTAAAGAAGAGATCCGGACGATCGAGCGGCAGATCCCCATATACTTCATCGGTCGACACCTGATGGAAACGCTGCACGTTATACTTGCGGCAAGCATCCATCAATACCTGCGTACCCAAAATATTGGTTTGCAGGAAAATTCCCGGATCGGTCACCGAACGGTCCACGTGGCTTTCCGCCGCAAAGTTTACTACAACATCCGGACATTCGGCTTCAAACAATTCATCCATTGCCTGGCGGTCTGCAATGTCCGCTTTATGGAAGGAAAAACGTTCATTCTGAAAAGCCGGTTCCAGCGTTTCCAGATTGCCGGCATAAGTCAGCAAATCGACACAGACAACCGTGTCTTCCGGATGCTGTTCCAGTTCATAAAAAATAAAATTCGATCCAATAAATCCGGCGCCGCCGGTCACAAGCAATTTCATTTCTGTCCTCCCCTTTCAAACAACGCCAATTCACGCAAATAGCTGCCATACAGCGATTTGCCGTATCGATCAGCCGCTTCTTCCAATCCTTCCAGCGGAATCCAACCATTAAAGTAGGCGATCTCTTCCAATACGGCAATCTTCACACTTTGACGGCGCTGCACAATCTGTACAAACTGTCCGGCTTCCAACAGGCTTTCCATCGTACCGGTATCGAGCCAAGCAAAACCGCGGCCCAAAAGCTTCACCTGAAGCGCACCGTCTTCGAGATACATCCGGTTTAAATCGGTGATTTCCAGCTCTCCCCGCGCCGAAGGCTTCACCTGTTTGGCAAATTCCACGACCCGATGATCGTAAAAATAGAGACCAGTCACGCAGTAATTGCTCTTTGGATGCTTGGGTTTTTCTTCCAACGACAGAACCTTGCCGTTGGCATCAAATTCCACAATGCCGAACCGTTCCGGATCCTCCACCTGATAACCAAACAGCGTCGCTCCATCAAAGGCAACGGCTTCTTTCAAGAGTCCGCTGAATCCGTTGCCATGGAAAATATTATCCCCCAGCACCAGTGCGCAAGGGTCGCCATTGATAAATTCTTCCCCAATCAAGAAGGCCTGTGCCAAGCCGTCAGGAGAGGGCTGCACCGCGTAGCTCAAATGAATGCCGTACGCACTGCCGTCTCCAAGCAGGCGTTCGAAATTCGGAAGGTCACTGGGTGTCGAGATGATCAAAATATCGCGAATGCCCGCAAGCATCAGCGTGGACAGCGGGTAATAAATCATCGGTTTATCATAAACCGGAAGAAGCTGCTTACTGGTAACCATTGTCAACTGATAAAGACGCGTACCGGATCCACTGGCAAGAATGATGCCCTTTCGAATCACAGAAGTCGACCTCCTTTCAATACTTGGTTTCGTAATATTCAATTGCTTCCTCGATGTCCCCATCAAAAACTAATTTCCCTTTTTTGATGACAATGCCGCGGTCACAAAAATCGCGCGCCGTATTCACGGAGTGCGTAACAAACAACAACGTAATATTTTCTGCCTGCATGAGGCTGCGTACCTTTTCCGTACACTTTTTCTGGAACGCTTTATCGCCGACACTCAGCGCTTCGTCCACAATCAGGATTTCCGGATTGATATTGACGCAGATGGAAAAGCCAAGTCTCGCCTTCATCCCGCTGGAATAGGTGCGCACCGGCTGATCGATGTATTCATCCAGTTCCGCAAATTCAATGATCGCGGGTTCCAGTGCACGGATTTCTTCATCTTTCAGACCAAGAATTTGTCCTTTAAGATAGATGTTTTCCCGACCGGTAAATTCCATATCAAAGCCCGAAGTCAATTCCAGCAGCGCACTGACGATACCGTCTACTTTCACGCTCCCCTTCGTCGGGAAGACAACACCGGTAACCATCTTTAAGATCGTCGATTTTCCGGCTCCGTTTTTTCCCAAAATCGCAACCGCTTCTCCGCGATGAATTTGAAACGACATGTCATTCACCGCACGTTTTTTGGTATAAGGGATCTTTTTGAAAAAAATGCCCAGCAGCCGCTGTTTGTCCGATTTATACAGACGATACACCTTGGACACCCGATCAAAGGATATCACTACATCCTGTTCGCTCATCCAATTCCTCCTTACAGTACGTCCGGCATTTCTTTCCGAATCTTATGATAGCTCCAATAACCGAGCAAGAACATCACCAAAAGTTCTGCTAAAAAAATCACCAGCAGTTTGGGCTGTTCAAAAAACCAGCGATGATACACAAAACAGTTGCGGTATCCGGTACAAAGAAAATTGACCGGATTTAACTGCAAAAAGAATTTGACCACTCGATTATCAATCGAATCCGCAGTCCAAAGAATACCGGAGAGCCAGAAAATGGCGGTAATAAACGATTTCACCAAGTTCGAAAAATCGGCGCTGATCGTCGCTATCGGTGCGGAAAAATACGACCAGCATTCGAAAAACAGAAACAGCAGCAACATATAAAACGGCAGCTGCAATGCGTAAACAGTCAGACCATGTCCGGTTCCTAAAAAAATGACGATTGTTAAAATCACCAGCAACATATGAACAATGAACTTGGAGATATTGGTGAACGTCGGAATCGTAGAAACCGGAAACTTCATTTTGGTAACCAAAAACCGATTCTTTTTGATGCAGTCTGTCCCCTGTGTGAGCATTTCACTCATATAAAACCACGGAACGATACCGGCGACCATCCATAAAAAGAACGGATACCCCGCAATATCACCGCCTTTCCGCAAGCCAAACGAAAACGCAAACCAATAAACAAAAATCGTAACCGCCGGCTTAATGATCGCCCACGACCATCCAAGCGCTGAACCGCGGTAGGTCTTTTTTAAGTCCGAAATCGCAAGCTTTCCAATCTGCTTTCGATAATCCAGATGCTCTCTGGCGATGACCTTTAGTTGTTGCACCATGTTTTTTAGGATCCTTTCCTCAAATTCGCATCATCAGGTTCCGGATATTGATCCACACCGTCAATAGGGGGCTGAAGATTCAAATCTTCTTTGATTTTGGTAGTGGATATCCCTTCCGTACGATCCAAATAAATCACCTTGCAGTACTGACGAAGATACTCAAACCGGTCACTATTTGCCCAGTCGCTCCCCATTACCGTGATATCCACCTGATAGCGCTGCACATCGTCCGCTTTTTGTTCCCAGCAATTTTCTGGAATCACCAAATCGACATAACGAATGGCTTCCAGCATCTTTTTTCTGGTTTCATAGCTATGATAAGCCTTTTTGCCTTTGATTGCATTGAATTCATCCGTCGAAAGCCCCACAATCAAATAATCGCCAAGTTCTTTGGCGCGCTTGAGCAGCCGAATATGCCCATAGTGCAGCAAATCAAATGTTCCATATGTCAACACACGAATCATGCACAGAATCCTCTATTCTTCCCACTTCATAATTGTTTTGCCAAACATTTTGCGGGTGTCTGCTTCAAACGCTTCCGTAAGGTCCTTGACGGTACGAACCGTCATCTGCACACCGATCAAATTGCTCAAATAATCGAGCACCTCCGGATTTTCACGGTAGAGCGTCACCGTACGCAGGAAATCATCATAGCCGCTGCGGCTGCTGCCAAACATGCGAAGCCCTTTTTCCAAAATCATCCGCGTATTGATCTGCACCGGATATTCCGAAACACCCAAAATAGAGATCGTTCCTTCCGGCTTGATATAATCGATGATCTGCCCAATGGCAATCGGAGACCCATTGCCGCCAACGCATTCAAAGGCATGATCCATCGTAAAACCTTCTGGAATTTCATTGGTCAGATAGGTTTCATCCGCAAACGTAAAGTCCGCCAGCTTTTCACGAACAATCCCAAATACGCAAATTTTGGTATTCGGGAATGTTTTTTTCAGCAAAAGCGAGGTAATATAACTTAAATTGCCGTCGCCCCACACGCCGATGGTTTCCCGGCGCGCATGCGCAATCCGAGCAAACCGCGAAACAGCATGCATGCTGACACTTACCAATTCGGTAAACGCCGCCACATTCATGTTGATGTCATGGGGCAACTCAATCAGCCGATCCGGCTTGAGGGCAACATACTCCTGCAAAAAACCATCGCAGCTGCTTCCGCCGAATTTGGAAGAACGAAGATAGTTTTCCGGAATGATGGGATCGGTTTCCACCGGGCGGTTGGGAATCATGACCACTTTGGTGCCAACCGCAAAGGTGTTGGTCGGATCGTACGCCACTTCGCCGACCCCTTCGTGGATGAGTGCCATCGGAAGCTTTTCGGCCAGCACAGCGGCATCTCTTGTCCCCTGATAATAGCGCTGATCCGCATTGCAGATCGAAAGATGCGTCGGGCGCACCAGCACCTCGCCGCCAAACAGATTGACATCGGTAAATGCAATTTCAAAACGGCGCGGCGCTACCAAGCGATAAACCGTATTTAACATTTACCATTCACCTCGAGCAGCGAATGCGCCACCTGCAAATCATACGGATAGGTGATTTTAATGTTGAAGGTTTCCCCTTCCACCAGATGCACTTTTTGTCCTTTCAGCACAAAGATTTTCGCCGCATCGGTGAGAATTTCCTTTTCTTCGTTGGTCAACGCCTGATAAATTTCTTTGAGTTTCAATGCCTTAAAGGACTGCGGCGTCTGTCCCTGATACATTTTCCGGCGGTCCGGAATATCACTGATGATTTTGCCGTCCACACTTTCCACGATCGTATCCGTCGCAGAGATAACGGTATCGCACGCATCGTATTCCTGAGCAAAACGAATATTTTCATCGATAATGCGGTGCGTCACAAAAGGGCGCACCGAGTCGTGAGTAACAATGATCGTATCGTCGTCCAACCCGTAATGCTCTTCAATATAGGAAATCGAATTCATAATGGTTTCATTGCGGGTTGCGCCCCCTTCAATGACCACAATGCGATCGGTTTCACCCAAATAACGGCGAACCAAATTCTTGGTGTGTGCAATCCATGCATTCGGACAAAGCACAATAATCTTTTCAAGCTGCGCATTGGTAAAGAATTTTTCCAAGGTATAAATGATGATCGGCTTATTGTGAATCGTAAGATACTGTTTCGGCTTTTCCACATTTCCCATTCGGCTGCCGATACCGCCAGCCAAAATTACTCCAAAAACCATAACCAATACTCCTTTCTTATTTTGCAGCCAACAACGACCGCACCAGATTTGCCACACGTTGGGTGGAATGTCCGTCACGCTCATCAAAAAAGCGACGGCAAAACGGTTCAATTTTTTCGGTCTGAAAATCACCGTTTCGAATGGCTCGCAGCATCTGCGATTCGGTGAGTGCAATTTTCCCGGGCACAAACGACTCGTATTCGTAATAAAAATCCCGCTGAGAAATATACTCGCGCAAATCGAACGCATACAAAATCATTGGGATATTCAAAAGCGACGCTTCAAACACCGCCGACGAATAATCGGTAATCAGCAAATCCGTGATAAACAACAGATCATTGAGTTCGCTTTCTTCCGAAAAATCAAAAATCGAATCGCGGTATTCTTCCGGGATTTCAAAGCGTTCTCGGCAAAACGGATGCAGTTTCAAAATGACGGCATACTCTCCGCCGGACTCTTCCACAATCTTTTCCGGATGGAAACGATGAAGCGGATAATACGCGGTCTTTTGCCCGTTCCCGCGGAACGTCGGCGCAAAGAGCACCACCTTCTTTCCTTCCAATGCCGGATACTTTTCGTAAAGCGACCGGCGCACACGATCGGCATACGCAGCATCCATAAAGATATCCGTGCGCGGGATACCGGTTGCCGCAATATGGCTCTGCGGAACACCAAAACCTTCTGCATAAAACTTCGCAATTTCCTGCGAACTCACGATGGAATAATCATACTGACGGTGGTTCATGCTGTTTTGCTTCGGACCGCCAGGCTTTTCAATACGGGAAAATCCAAAGGTCTTAAACGCACCGCACGCATGCCACAGCTGAATCAAGCGAACCTGCGGTCGTTTTTCCACGTAGTTCAACAGCTGAAAAAAGTCGTCCACCATGACAACAGAAGAAGTTGCATAGAGATAAAGAAAACGCAAAACATTTCCTAGCCGCATATGAAAGAACGGATCGGCTTTCATCAAAAACCGAAACTGTAAATTCGGATCTTTTTTCAATTCCTGATACACAAATTCCGGATTTCCCGTTAAATCACCGCGACGGCTGGACATAAACGTAACCCGATTTTTCTTAACCGGACAAAATAAGCAGATCACTCGATAAATTGCAGTTACCGCCTCTGCGATAGAATCCCGCCCTAAAGCACGATGCCAAAGACCTTGATACCCATATTTGACTTGGAGCAAAAAACGCATTCCGCTTGTATGTTCCGGTTTAATATTTGGTGCTTGTCTGGTACAACCAGCCAATGCAAAAAGTGCATCCAAAAGAAACCACGGAAAGAGCAAAACAGACAACATCGCCAGTAAAATACGATGAATCCAATGGAAAATTCCACGGACCACACTCTTGATTCCACCCTGCTCAACCGCTTGTTCTTGATGGAGCGGTGTCATCAAAATTTGCTGCTTCTCCGGTTGAAATTTCACCGTGAATCCTTCTAATTCGGGTTGAACATCACTGCGAATTTCAAATGGAACCGGAAAAACGGTTTCTTCCCCATAAATCAATTCAAATTGAATTCGAATGGAATTACCCGAAAAAGGTTTCGTAAACAAATACGGCAACCGTACTCGAGCACTGGCAAAAATCACACATTGCTTGAAATCCGCTTCGGGATAGTATGAGCGAATACTGACCGGGAAACGGCGGTCCTGATCTCCATCCGAAAACAAAATCGCAAGTTTGGGGGAACGAACCTCTACCTGATAATCACATTTGATTCGAAAAGAAAGCAGCAAAACCGCTTCTTCCGAAGATTCATCCAGTTCAAATTCCTGTACTAAAAGATCACAGTTCAAAGTGTTATG
>CALXIC010000092.1 GCA_944388265.1 uncultured Clostridia bacterium
CGATCGACCGCACCACCAACGGCAGCGGGCGCATCGCCGATAGGACGCTCGAAGAGCTGCGCCAGTACGACGCGCACGGCGCTTTTCCCGGACAGTATCCGCCGCAGCGCATCCCGACGCTGGAGGAATATTTTGCCCTTATCCAGCCGTCGCCCATCTTCACGAACATCGAAATCAAGACCGACAATTACTACTATCCCGACATTGAACAACAGATTGTCGAGGCGGTTTATACCCATCACATGGAGCACCGCGTGCTCTTTTCGTCCTTCAACCACGCGACCATCCTGCGCTGCAAGGAGCTTGCCCCCCGCATCCCCTGCGGCTTTCTGTGCGGCAAACCCATCGGCAACGCGGGATGCTACGTCCGCTCCTTCGGTGCGGAATACCTGCATCCGAATTTTGATGAACTGAGCGAGGCGGATCTCAAATCCTGCGCGGAACATCTGGTGGGCATCAATGTCTGGCTCTTGAACGACAGCGACACACCGCTGGAAGAACTACTGCGCTACCCCTTTATTTCTGTCATCACCAATTGGCCGGACCGCGTGCGCGAACTGTTGGAAAAACAGCGCGCCAGCGTATAACCCATCCAAACAGAAAAGGCGGACAGCCATGGCTGTCCGCCTTTTTTAATTCATTACTGGATCATCGAAAGAATCAGTTCGCGCGCTTTGCCGGCGTCCGCCTTGCCGCGGGTCGCCTTCATCACGCCGCCGATGAATACCTGAAACGCCTTTTCCTTGCCGGAAAGGTAGTCCGCCACCGCTTTCGGGTTTTGTTCGACCACCTGTTTGCAGATGGCTTCCAGCGCGGAATCATCCACGCCGGCCAAATCCTGTTCGGACAAGAAGTCCGAAACATCCTTGCCGGTTTCCAGCATTTTCACGAGCGTCTGCCGCGCGAGGTTGGCGCGCAGTTTGCCGCCGTCCATAAGTTTTGCCAGATCGTTCATCTGCTTTGCCGTCACCCGGATGTCGAAGAGTTCCTTCTGTTCGTCGGTCGAGAGCTGACGGAAGATTTCGCCCAGGATGAGGTTCGAAACCGCTTTCGGATTTTTGATGCCTTCGATCGCTTCGTCGAAAAATTCTGCGACCAAACGGTGTTTCACGAGCATATCGGCGTCGTCCACCGGCAGTCCCAGCACTTCCACATAGCGTTTTTTCTTCTGATCGGGCAGTTCCGGCAGCGTCTGACGAAGCGCTTCCACCTTTTCGGCGGGCGTTTCAATCGTCACCAGGTCCGGTTCACGGAAATAACGGTAGTCCTGTGCGTCTTCCTTGCCGCGCATGCTTTCCGTTTCGCCCGTTTCGGTATTCCAGCGCAGGGTTTCCTGTGTGACCGTTTCACCGGCGTCGAGCAGTTCTGCCTGCCGTTCGTATTCATATTGCAGCGCCTTCGCCATAAAGGAGCAGGAGTTCATGTTCTTGATTTCGGTACGGGTGCCGAATTCTTTCTGCCCAAACGGACGGATCGAGAGGTTCACGTCGCACCGCAGCGAGCCTTCCTGCATCTTACAGTCGGACACGCCGATGTATTTCATAATGAGCTGCAATTTTTCCACGTATTCGACCGCTTCTTCCACGCTGCGGATGTCCGGTTCGGACACGATTTCAATCAGCGGAACGCCTCCGCGGTTGTAGTCGACCAGCGTATCGCCGCGGCGGTGCACCAGTTTCCCGGCGTCCTCTTCGATGTGGATGCGCAGAATGCGGATGCGGCGGCCGTTGTCGAGTTCGACATAGCCGTTGGAGCACAGCGGTTTGTCAAACTGCGAAATCTGGTACGCCTTCGCCAAGTCGGGATAGACGTAGTTTTTGCGGTCCATCTTGGCGATGGGGTTGATGGTGCAGTGGGTCGCCAAACCCGCGCGGATGGCGTAATCCACCACGGCGGCATTCAGTTTCGGCAGCGTGCCCGGCAGACCGATGCAGATCGGGCAGCAGTTGGTGTTGGGTTCAGAGCCAAACGCTGTGGTGCAGCCGCAGAAAATTTTGGTTATGGTGGAAAGTTCGATATGGGTTTCCAAGCCCGATACAAATTCATATTTCATACCCGCACCCCCAGATCCAGTGTTTTGGTCCAAACGCCCGCCGTCTGCTGTTCAAACTGATAAGCGGCGTTCAAAATGCCCGCTTCGTCGAAGTGGCGGCCGATCAGCTGCATGCCGATGGGCAGTCCTTCGGCGTCAAAACCGCAGGGCACCGAAATGGCCGGAAGACCCACGATGTTGACCGGTACGGTGCAGATGTCGGTGAGATAGGTTTCCACCGCGTCCTGTCCGGTGAAGCCCACCGGGAAGGAGGTCATCGGAACCGTCGGCGCAAAGATCACGTCGCAGGATTCAAATGCGTGTTCAAACGCCTTCACAATGGTTGCGCGCAGGCACTGCGCCTTTTTGTAGTACGCATCGTAATAGCCGGAAGAGAGCACATAGTTGCCGAGCAGGATGCGGCGCTTGACTTCTGCGCCAAATCCTTCGCTGCGGGTTTTGCAGATCATTTCGTTGACGTTGCGGTATTCGCTCGCACGGTAGCCGTAGCGCACCCCGTCGTAACGGCCGAGGTTGGAGGTTGCTTCGGCACAAGCCAGAATGTAATACACCGGCAGCGCGTATTTGATCGCCGGGATGGAGAGTTCCACCACTTCGGCGCCCAGTTTGCGGTAGACATCGAGCGCTTCATCCAGCGCTTTCTGTACATCGGGGCGGATGCCGTCAAAATATTCGCGCACCACGCCGATTTTTTTGCCCGAAAGTTCGCGGGAAAGCGCCGGAACGGTCGCTTCCTTCGCGCCCTGCGAGGTGGAATCCATCGGGTCTTTGCCCGAAATCGCGTCAAACAAAATCGCCGCGTCCTCCACTGTATGGGTGATCGGCCCGATCTGGTCGAGGCTCGACGCATAGGCGATCAGCCCAAAGCGCGACACCGCGCCGTAGGTCGGTTTCAGCCCGACGACGCCGCAAAAGCTTGCCGGCTGACGGATCGAGCCGCCGGTGTCGGAACCCAGGCCATAGGCGCACAAATTCCCCGCAACCGCCGAAGCCGCGCCGCCCGAGCTGCCGCCCGCGACGTGACCGGTGTTGTGCGGATTGAGGG
>CALXIC010000093.1 GCA_944388265.1 uncultured Clostridia bacterium
ATGTCCGGCGCTTGTACCCAAACGCAAGCTCTTCACAGGTGCCGAGATTCCAGCCATTGGGATCGGAACGTTTGGATCGGATAAATACGATTCCAAACAGATTTCCGAAGCAGTGTACGGCGCTGTAAAAGGTGGTTACCGTTTGATCGATTGTGCGAGCGTGTATCAAAATGAACGGGAAATCAGCGCGGTTCTCAATCGTTTGTTTGAGGAATCGGTGGTCTCCCGTGAAGAACTGTTCATCACCAGCAAGGTCTGGAACGATATGCACGGAGAAGGGGAAGTCGAACGTTCCTGCCGCCAAAGCCTAAAGGATTTGGGGCTAGAGTATTTGGATTTGTATTTGGTGCATTGGCCGTTCCCGAATTATCATGCACCGGGTTGCGACGGCGATTCCAGAAATCCCGATTCCCGTCCGTTTTTTGCCGACGAGTTTTTGAGCGTGTGGAAACAGTGCGAGCGATTGGTGCAGCAGGGGTTGGTGCGGCATATCGGGATGTCCAATATGACCATTCCGAAACTGGAAGCAGTTTTGCCGTATTGCGCCATTCAGCCGGCGGCGATCGAAATGGAACTGCATCCGAGTTTTCAGCAGCCGGAGCTGTTCGATTACGTGACCAAGCGAGGGATTGTGCCGATCGGGTATTGCCCGCTGGGATCTCCTTCCCGTCCGGAGCGGGACCGTACGGCCGAGGATGTCGCCGATATGGAGATGCCGGAAATCGTATCGATTGCCCAATCGCATCAGGTGCATCCGGCGATTGTCTGCCTGAAATGGGCGGTGCAGAATGGACAGATTCCCATTCCGTTTTCGGTGAAACCCACGCAGTATTTGGAAAATCTGCGCTGTGTGACAGAAGATCCGCTGACGGAGGAGGAAATGGAACAAATTCGCCATGCCGATCAAAATTGCCGTTTGGTGAAAGGACAGGTTTTCTTGTGGCCGGGTGCGTCCGGTTGGGAAGATCTGTGGGATATCGACGGCAAAATTCCTGGTTGGAAGTAAATATCACCGAAAAGCAACAGGAGCAGCGGCCTAATTTGGCTGCTGCTCGTTTTGTTTTAAACCGAAACGACCTCTCTTATTTGACCTTTTTTTCACCGGCTGTGTGCTATACTCCCGTTGTTGGAGTGATGTTATGACCTTGTATCTCGATATCCTATATCTGGTGAATTGTTATGTAACGGCGCTTTTGCTGTTTTCCGCCCGTTATTTGGCGCAGATTTATGTTCCGCCAAAACGTATTTTCTGGAGCGCTTTGATCGGCGGCCTTTTTTCCTTTTTGTTTTTGCTCGATCTCCCTTCGTGGCTTTTGCTTTTCGTGAAGCTGTTTTTAGCAGCGATTCTCACCCTGATTGCTTTCGGAAAGGATCGGTTTGGAAAGAAATATCTCTGTTTTTTGGTGGTTAATGTATTGTATGGCGGTATTTTGTACGCGATCGAATTGATGGATGCTTCGTCCATGATCTGGATACGAAACGGCATTGCCTATTTTCCGGTATCCGCCGGTTTTTTGTGCGTGGCAACGATTGTCATCTACGCACTCTTGTGGCTCTATACCCGCATTCATTTTGGTATTGTTTCGGAACGTCAGTTTTTTTGGACGGAATTGTCGGACGGTCAGACTTCGGTTCGTGTCAAGACGCTGTGCGATACGGGGCATCAGCTGACCGATCCCGTGACCGGGCTTCCGGTGCTTATTTGTCAGGCTGATCAGCTGCGGGGGCTTTTGTCCCCGGCGGATTATACGGGACTGTTGGCGATGCGTCCGGATGGATTGTCGCCTCCGCTTCGCCGCCGGTTTCAGCTGATCTATGCGCATTCGATTGGAGGAAACAGCGCAATGCCCGCGCTTCGGATGGAGCGGTGCCGCGTTCTTCATGAAAAACATTGGTCCACCCGTTCGGCGGTGGTCGCATTGTCGTTCGATCCACTGTCTGACGGAAGTTATCAGGCCATCGCAGGGCCTGGATTTTAGTAGGGGGTACGAGGATGATTGAGAGAATTCGCTGGTATATTCAACGGTTTTTAGCACGGCTGTTTCGTGGAAACAGCTACTATGTGGGCCATTCCCAGACCCTTCCGCCTCCGCTGAACCGTGAAGAAGAAGCACGGGTGATTGACGAGCTGTCCCATCATGTAGAAGAAGCACGTCAAACGCTGATTGTCCACAATTTGCGTCTGGTGGTATACATTGCCCGCAAATTCGAATCGACGGGTATCTGTCTCGATGATTTGGTTTCCATCGGAACCATTGGCCTCATCAAGGCAGTCAACACCTTTTCACCCGAAAAAAAGATCAAACTGGCCACTTATGCATCCCGCTGCATTGAAAATGAAATTTTGATGGTACTGCGCAAAAACGTTTCCAGCCGAAACGATATTTCCATCGATGAACCGCTCAATGTGGATTGGGACGGCAATGAACTATTGCTGTCGGATGTGCTGGGTACCGACGGGGACGCCGTACATAAGGACGTGGAAAATGAGGTGGAAAAACAGCTTTTGGAACGCTGTGTGGAAAAATTGGGTTCCAGGGAACGATTGATTATGGAACTTCGGTTCGGTCTCAATGGGAAAGAAGAACTCACCCAAAAAGCAGTCGCGGATCGCATCGGTATTTCGCAGTCCTATATTTCAAGACTGGAAAAACGCATCATTCGTCAGCTCCGCGCCGATTTGGAACAGGTGCTCTAGCCGGGGATTGGTTGTCATCGATGAGAAATCATGTTATACTGAACCCAAACAAGATGTGGGAGTGGTTACATGATTTCGGCAGTCATTTTTGATATGGATGGATTGATGTTTGATACCGAACGCCTCGGTTTTCAGTCGATGACCCGTGCGGCGCAGGAACTGGGTTTGGAGGGAATGGAAACCCTTTACGAACAGATGATCGGCTCTAACCAGCATGATTGTCGGGAGCAGTTCGTCAAAGCGTACGGAAGTGATCGCCTGTATCCGGAGCTTTGCCGGATGGAATCCGCTTATCGCCGGGCATTGATTGAAGAAAACGGTCTTCCGGTGAAAAAAGGTCTTTATCCACTGTTGGAGGATTTGCGCGCACAGCAGCTTCCGGTAGCGCTGGCGACTTCCTCGAAACTGCAAACGGCGGATTACTATCTGTCATTAGCTGGACTTACCGGGTATTTTGATGCCATCATTACCGGTGAACAGGTGCTTCACAGCAAACCGAATCCGGAGATTTATCAAAAGGCGGCGTC
>CALXIC010000094.1 GCA_944388265.1 uncultured Clostridia bacterium
AGGGTATCCGAATCTCCTATGACCTTGTGGGCTTTATCCCCGTGGAGGAACTGATGAAACAGGAAACGGCATGACCGAAGCCATGCCGTTCCTGCAAAAAGCAATATTACTTTCTTATGCCCCCCGCCCATTCCGGGAGAGCTTTTTTCTGGTTTCTTATTTGCCCAGCACTTTTTTCACGGTCGCTTTGATGTTCGGAGCAGTCAGCCCGTACATTTCGATCAATTTGACCGCCGGACCGGAATGACCGAATTCGTCGTTCACGCCGATTTTGTAAACCGGAACCGGGTTTTCGCGGATCGCTTCACACACCGCGTCGCCCAAACCACCGATGATGGAATGTTCTTCCACCGTCACGATCTTGCCGGTTTCTGCCGCAGCTTTTGCGATCAGTTCCTGGTCGATCGGTTTGATGGTGTGGATGTTGATGACGCGCGCATCAATGCCTTCGGCCGCGAGTTCTTCCGCAGCGGTGAGCGCTTCGCTGACCGGCAGACCGGACGCCACGATGGTGATGTCCTTGCCGTCGCGCAGGGTCACGCCTTTGCCGATTTCAAATTTGTAATCCGGTTTGTCGTTGATGACCGGAACAGCCAGACGGCCAAAACGCAGGTACACCGGACCGACGTATTCCAAAGCAGCGCGGACAGCCGCTCTTGCTTCGACGTCGTCCGACGGGTTGATGACCACCATGCCCGGGATGGCACGCATCAGAGCGATGTCTTCGTTGCACTGATGGGTAGCGCCGTCTTCCCCAACGGAGATGCCCGCATGGGTTGCGCCGATTTTCACGTTCAGGTGCGGATAGCCCACGGAGTTGCGAACCTGTTCAAACGCACGTCCCGCCGCAAACATCGCAAACGAGCTGGCAAACGGGATCATCCCGGCAGCCGCCATACCGGCAGCGATGCCGATCATGTTGCTTTCTGCGATGCCGCAGTCCACATGGCGTTCCGGATATGCTTTCTTAAAGGTGCCGGTTTTGGTTGCCGCAGCAAGGTCGGCGTCGAGCACGACCATGTTCGGGAAATCCGGATAACATTCTACCAGAGCGTTGCCGTAGCTGTCTCTGGTTGCAATTTTCTTTACATCAGCCATCGTTTAGCCCTCCAGTTCTGCGAGCTGCGCATTGAGTTCGCTCATTGCCTGTTCGTATTCCGCATCGTTGGGCGCTTTGCCGTGCCAGCCGACCTGGTTTTCCATGAAGGAAACGCCTTTGCCCTTCACGCTCTTGGCGACGATTGCGGTCGGTTTGCCTTTGACGGTGCGTGCGTAGTTGAATGCGGCAGCGATGGAATCAAAATCATGCGCGTCGCAGTGCACCACTTCAAAGCCGAATGCCTGGAATTTTTCGTCGATCGGGTACGGGCTCATGACGTCGGAAATCGCGCCGTCGATCTGCAGGTTGTTGTTGTCAACGATCACGACGAGGTTGTCGAGTTTGTTATGCGCCGCAAACATTGCCGCTTCCCAAACCTGACCTTCTTCGATTTCGCCGTCGCCCATCAGCGTGTAGACGCGGTAATCTTTGTTCATGAGTTTCGCCGCTTTCGCCATGCCGCAAGCCGCCGAAATGCCCTGGCCGAGCGAACCGGACGACATGTCCACACCCGGAGTGCCCTTCATATCGGGATGACCCTGCAAACGGGAGCCGATCTGACGGAGGGTTTTGAGTTCTTCCACCGGGAAGTAACCGCGGTTTGCGAGTGCCGAGTAAAGACCCGGTGCCGTATGACCTTTGCTCAAAACAAAACGGTCGCGGTCTTCCATTTTCGGATTGGCCGGATCAATGTTCATTTCCTGGAAATACAGATAGGTAAAGATGTCCGCTGCGGACAGGGAGCCGCCCGGATGACCAGCTTTTGCACTGTGCACACCTTCGATGATTCCCTTGCGCACGTTGCAGGCTGTGATTTTCAACTGTTTCACATCCATGTTTACACCGCCTTTTCAATTTTGATGGGACCTTTTTTTGAAAAGATCCCCGCTTACCACTTTGGGAATTATGTAAACCATTACACAGATTCATTTTATACGAATTCCTAAGAAAAGTCAATCCATCCGGCACATTCCGCACGAAATCATGAAAAAATTCACTAAAGTTGTACGGACAACCAAAAGACGGCTGCCAAACGGCAGCCGTCTTTCGTTTTTTCATTCTTCCATCCGATCCTGTGCCGACGCAATCAGCGGTTTGCCGTAGGCGTCCAAAAGCGGCGTCAGCCCGCCGCCGTATCCGGACTGCACATACAAATACTGCACGCCCGTTTCCTGATCGACAAAAATGGCCTTGTAGGCCGTGAGGGTGCTCCCCTCTTCGAAGATTTTTTCAAAACGCTTGGGTCTTGGCATCCTGGCGTCCTCCTTTTCCTTAGAATTCTTTCATCTTTTTGAGGATGGAGAGCATCAGCCGGTAGCAGCGTTCCACCGACGGAAGGTTCAGGCGTTCCTTGACGGTGTGGATTGCATCCATTTCCGGACCGAAGGAGATCGCGTCCAACCCCGGAATTTTTTCGGAGAAGAGCCCGCATTCCAGCCCCGCATGGATGACGTCGATGCGCACCTCTTTGCCGTACTGTTCGCGGTATGCTTCGCAGCAGATGTCGCGCAGGCGGGATTGCTTACGGTATTCCCACGCCGGATATTCCCCGCTGCCTGCAATGGAAGCGCCCACCAGTGCGGCGAGGTTTTCCATCCGTTCATAGAGCGCCGTTTTCTGAGTGGAGATCGAGCTGCGCACGCCAAAGCTCAAGAACAGCTGATCGTCCGATAGACGCAGAATGCCGAGATTCAGGGACGTCTGCACCAGCCCTTCGATTTCGTGGCTCATTTCCTGCACGCCGTTGGGGACGTTCACCAACAGCGCCACCGCGCGGCGGGTGGAATCTTCGGTCAGCATCGACGAAACGGTCGGCACTTCCTTTGCCGTCACC
>CALXIC010000095.1 GCA_944388265.1 uncultured Clostridia bacterium
TATTTGCAGGAATGCGGGGTCAATTACCTGCATTTGATGCCGCTTTTGCAAAGCCCGAAGGGCCGCAGCGACGGCGGCTATGCCGTGTCGGACTTCCGTTCGGTGCAGCCGGAACTCGGCACGATGGACGATCTCGAACATCTGGCCGACGCCTGCCGCAAAGACGGCATCAGCGTCTGCCTGGACTTTGTCATGAACCACACGAGCGAGGATCATGAATGGGCAAGAAAAGCCCGCGCGGGTGAACCCGGTTACCGCGAACGCTATTTCTTCTACGACAACTGGGACATTCCCCGTCAGTTTGAAGAAACGGTGCCGCAGGTATTCCCCACCACCGCACCGGGAAGCTTTACCTGGCTGGACGACTGCAAACAGGTGGTCATGACCAACTTCTACCCCTATCAGTGGGACCTAAATTACGCCAACCCGACGGTCTTCAACGACATGACCGATAATCTGCTGTACCTCACCAACCGCGGCATCGACATCATCCGTCTCGACGCCGTGCCCTATATCTGGAAACAGCTGGGCACGTCCTGCCGCAACCTGCCGCAGGTGCATACGCTGGTGCGCATGATGCGCATGGTGTGTGAAATCGTCTGCCCGAGCGTACTGCTGCTGGGCGAAGTGGTCATGGAACCGGCAAAGGTGGTGCCGTACTTCGGCACGCCGGAAAAACCGGAATGCCACATGCTCTACAACGTCACGACGATGGCGACCACCTGGCATACGCTGGCACCGGGCGATGTCTCCCTTCTGCGTCATCAGATGGATACGGTGTGCGCACTGCCGAAAGATTTTCTGTTCTTGAACTATCTGCGCTGCCATGACGACATCGGTTGGGGGCTGGATTACCCGTGGCTCGGCGAACACTTCGGCACCAACGAAGTGGCGCACAAAAAATATCTGAACGATTATTTCACGGGCAAAAGTGCGCAGAGCGACAGCCGCGGCGAACTCTATAACGACGATCCGCGTCTGGGGGATGCGCGCCTGTGCGGCACGACGGCGTCTCTGTGCGGCGTGGAAGCGGCCGATTTTGAACAAAATCCGTTTAAACTCGAACGCGCCATTTCCTGCGACTTGATGCTCCATGCATGGATGCTCACCCAAAGCGGCATTCCGGTGCTGTACAGCGGGGATGAAATCGGACAGCTCAACGACTATTCCTACCATTATGACGGCGAAAAATGGGACGACAGCCGCTATCTCCACCGCGGCAATTTCCAGTGGGATCTCGCCGAATACCGCCACAATCCCGAAACCCGTCAGGGCAAACAGTTTGAAGGGCTTCGCCGCATCGAAGAACTGCGTGCCGCTGAACCGGTGTTTGACGCACGCGCCAACGTCTGGACCTTTGATACCGGAAATCCGCACGTGCTGGGCATCGGCCGCTGGTACGAAGGCCGCAAGCTGATTGCGATGTTTAACTTCAGCCCGTCGTTTGAAACAGCCTCCTGCTGGGAACAGGGCCCGTACGACGAACTCATGTACGGCGGACAGATGAACGATCTGTACCGGGTCGAACTCTATCCCTACAGCTTCCGCTGGTATCTGCATACCGAAGGATAAAGAAAAACCGGAGAACGGTCACACCGTTCTCCGGTTTTTTACTGCTTATGTTTGGGGCCGAAATTCGGGATAAAGCTCTTTGTAAAAGAGAAGCAGTGCAAAGCAGGCAGTCAGCACGTCCGCAATGGCCTGCGCCGCCAGAATGCCCATATAGCCAAAGAGCGAAACGGCGACGAACAGCACCACCAAAAAGACGACGCCCTGACGGCTGATGGAGAGCAAAAACGATCCGACAATTTTGCCCGCTGCCTGGAAGATGATGGTCATCAACAGCACGATGGCGACAAAAATCATCGTTGCGACCTGTAACCGCAGCATCAGCGTGCCGTCGGCAATCATCTGCGCGTCGCTCACAAAGGCGCGCATCAGCCACGGCGCGGTGAGGAAGACAGCGCCGCTCAACACGATGGCAGCACCGCTCAAAAACTTCAGGCAGAAGCACAAAAGCTCCCACAGGCGCTTGCGGTCTTTGGCGCCGTAATAATAGCCGTAGAGCGGCTGCCCGCCGAATGAAAGACCGGTCAGCACCAACAGGGCGATCATGCTCGCTTTCATCGCAATGCCCATCGCGGCGATTTTGTCGTTGCCGTAGGGGAGCAGGAATTGGTTGATGACGATGATGCTCACACTCTGCATGATGTTGACGATCGCGGCAGGAATGCCGATGCCGAAGATCTGCCGCAGAAAGTCGAAGGGGATGCCCATCTTTCGCGGATCAATGGACAGCGAGCGGCTTTTTCGATACACCACGATGGCAAAATAGGTGTCGGAAAACACATAGCCCAGCACCGACGCGATGGCGGCGCCCGCCGCGCCCCAGTGAAGCCCGCTGATGAGGAGGGGGTCTAAGATGATGTTGACGACGGCGCCGCCCACCGTGCCGATCATTGATTCTTTGGACATCCCCTCCGCCCGCAGCAGATTGGAGTGGACAAACGATTCGATGACAAACGGCGCACCGATGGACAAAAACAAATAATAATCGGATAAATGACGAAAGGTGTCCGCGTCCGCACCGATCAGATACACCAATGGCGTACGAAAGAGGATCATCAAAGCGCCCAGCACCACGCCGGTGAGCAAGCTGCCGTAAAAGGCAAAGGCGCTGACCCGTTTGCTGCCGTCGGCATCCTGCTGTCCGAGCAGGCGGGAGATGAGCGAACTGCCGCCCAGACCGAAGATGTTCCCGATCGCCATCAAAAAGGTAAAGACCGGAACACCCAGCGATACCCCGGCGATGAGGTCGGTGTTGCCCGTCAAAGCAACAAAAAAGGTGTCCGCCAGATTGTAAATGAGCCCCACCACCATGCTGAACACCAGCGGAAGCGACAGCTTGATGTAGGCTTTGGGGATGTTTTGTTCTGCAAAAATTTCTTGTTCCATGAATCTCCCTCCCAGTTTATCTTTCTTAAGAATAGCCGATTCGCTTGATTTTTTCTGTGCCATGTGTCACAATGAACACAAGGAGGGGATGGCTTGAAAGAACTTTCGCAGGCGGAGGCGATGCGCCTCTTTCGTACCCACGAGGCGGTTTCCTCCTGCTTTGAACAGGACGATCTGGCATTTTCTGCCTATCAATATCAAAAAGGGGAGCTTTTATGTTCCCCGCATCATCCGCTGCAAAAGATGCTGTTTGTGGTCAAAGGAACGGTACGCATCTATGCTCTCGGCAAAGACGGCAGCCTTTCCCCGGTGCATCTGATGACCGCCCCCGGCATGCTGGGCGATTTGGAATTTTGCTGCGGCAGAGTGTATTCCCTTTACGTGGAAGCCCAGACCACAACCACCTGTTTGGCGCTCGCCTTCGAGGAAAACCGCGCCCGATTGGAAAACGACCGGCGCTTTTTGCATGCGCTTCTTCGTTCCTTTACGCAGAAATTTGAACTCTTCACCGCGATTC
>CALXIC010000096.1 GCA_944388265.1 uncultured Clostridia bacterium
AACGGTTGCAAACAGCGGTTGCGCAGATGCAACCGCCTTTTTCTTGTCATTTTACAAAAGATGCGGTATGCTAGGGGCAGGGAGGGATGCAGATGACCTTTGGAGAAACGATGCAAAAACTTCGCAAAGAGGCCGGCTGGTCACAGGAGGAATGCGCCGAACGACTGGGCGTTTCGCGTCAGGCCATCAGCAAATGGGAGCGCGATCAGAGTCTGCCGGAGCTGGAAAAGATGCTGCGCATCGGTCAAATCTTTGGTGTTTCGGTGGATATGCTTTTGGGCAGTGCCCACACATCCGGCGAGCCGGAACAGGAAAAACAGCCGCAGCAAGCACAGAATGCTCCGGTGCAGCAAAGCGAGGAGCAACCGCCGTTTCAAGCGGATGGCATCCCATTGACGCGGGAGATGGCGTACGGCTATTTGAAGCATCAGACCAAACAGTCCTTTCAGATTTCTTTGGCGGTCGGGGTGCTGGTCGGAAGTTTGGCTTTTTCTTTTTGGGAGGCGCATGCGGCGATGCTGCTTTCCATGGCGGTGATGATTTTCGGCGCGGTGCTGCTCGCGGGTGTTTTCTGGGGCAGACAGCCTTACCGGCAGTGGAAGCGCCAGCCGCTGATACTGGAAGAGGAACTTCGAAAAGAACTGGAAGCGGCTTTGATGCAAAGTGACAAAAAGCTGCGGGTGTTCTATCTCACCGGAATTTTACTCACAGCGTTTGGGCTTCTCTTTTGCCCGCTGCTGATTCCGGCGGCCGATGCGATGGCGGACGACCTTGCGCTCAGTGCGGGCATGGTTTTGGCCGGGATTGGCATTGCACTTTGGCTGTATGCCGCGCTGCAAAGGCGCACGTACCGAAAACTTTTCCAGCAGGAGAAAGGAAGGGGAACACGATGAAACGAATGCTCGGGATTTGCTGTTTGGTTCTTTTGTTGTTTTGCGGATGCCGTTCGACCGAAAGCGCTTCGTTTGAGGAGCTTTCCAAGGCGCAGGAGGTCGCTGTCCTTTCCGCAAAGACCGATGAGGTGCTTTGGGAGATGACCGATCCGGCAGACGTTGAGGCATGGATAGAGGCTTTGGCGTTTGAGGAGTGGTCGCTTGCCGATTTGCCCGAAGAGGCAGCGCCGATCGGGCGCTTTGAACTGCGGCAGCAGAAAACCGTGAAGTTTGGACAACAAAAGGCAGATGATACCCTCTATCCGATCGGAACGATCACCCTCTATCCCTCCGATGTTCTATCGCTCCAAGTGCTGGGAACCGAGTGGACCTTTGAAATTTCCTCCGATACGTCCAAAACGCTTTCCAGCTATTTTGCCGAAGACTGATGTTGGAAAACCGGTTCCTTTTTTCAAACCCTCTTTACAGCGGCCGAGCGGTTCTTTATAATGAGGGTGATTGCCCTGCCAGGCAAATAAAAAGAAGAAAGGACAAGGCGCTTTGCCTTGCGGACAAAGACATGAAACCGGAAAAACTTTGGAACCTTTTGCAGGAAATGACGCTGGAAGAAAAAATCCATCAGATGCTTCAGCTGCCCAATGCCTGCTACCAGCAAAAAAATAACCTCACCGGCGCGCTGGAGGACGGCACCCTCACCCGTGAAATGATCGAGCAGGCAGGCTCCATTTTGAGCGTGTACGGTGCGAAAGAGGTGCGCCGCATTCAGGAAGAATACTTGAAACATCAGCCGCACGGCATTCCGCTTTTGTTTATGCTGGACGTCATCAACGGCTATCAGACGGTGTACCCCATTCCGCTGGCGCAGGGCGCGATGTTTGACCCTGCACTTTCCAAGGAATTGGCGCAGATGGCGGCGAAGGAAGCCGCGGTCTCCGGGGTGCAGGTCACCTTTTCGCCGATGGTCGATCTGGTGCGCGATGCGCGCTGGGGCCGCGTGATGGAATCCACCGGGGAAGATCCCTACCTGAACGGGCTGTATGCCGCCGCGATGGTGGAGGGGTATCAGGGGGATTCGCTGAGCGATCCGTACAGCGTCGCCGCCTGTGTGAAACATTTTGCCGGATACGGCGCGCCCGATGCCGGACGCGATTACAACACCGTGGAACTGTCCGACCGCACCTTTGAAGAATACTATCTGCCGGCATACCGCGCCGGGGTGGATGCGGGTGCCGCGATGGTGATGACTTCCTTCAATACCGTAAACGGCATTCCGGCTTCGGGAAACCGCAAGCTGATGCGGGATGTTTTGCGCGGCGAGATGGGATTTGACGGCGTTTTGATCTCCGACTGGGCCGCCATTGCCGAAATGATCCCGCACGGCTACTGCGCCGACCGGAAAGAAGCGGCACAGCGCGCGCTGGATGCCGGGGTGGACATCGATATGACCACCGGGATCTATTCCGAACAGCTGGCCGATCTGGTGCGTGCGGGTGTGGTGCAGGAATCGCTGATCGATGAAGCGGTGCTGCGCATCTTAACTCTCAAAAATGAACTGGGACTTTTTGAAGATCCGTATAAGAGCCTTAATGAGGAGGCCGAACGGCAGATTCATCTTTGCCCCGAACACCGCGCATTGGCGCGAAAGGCGGCGGAAGAATCCTTTGTTTTGCTCAAAAACGACGGCGTGCTCCCTCTTTCGAAGGAAACGTCGGTTGCCTACATCGGGCCCTATGTGAACAACCGTGAAATGCTCGGTTCCTGGTCGTTTATCGCCTCCACCGATACGGTGCAGACCTTTGAAGAAGCGGCCAAAGCCTGGTATGGGGAAGGCGCGGCGGTGCGCTATTGCCAGGGGGCGCCGGTACTCGAAACCGGCACGCCGATTTCCGGTCTGGGCTCACAGACGCTGCCCCAAGTGACCGAAGCCGACTGCGACCGCTGGCTTCGCGAAGCGGTGGAAGCGGCGAAAACGGCGGACACCGTGGTGCTGCTTTTGGGCGAACACCGATTCCAGAGCGGCGAGGCGGCGAGCCGTGCGGACATCACCCTGCCGGACGTGCAGATGCGCCTCTTTGAAGCGGTGTGTGCGGCAAACGACAACGTCGCCGCGGTGATCTTTTCGGGACGTCCGCTCGACCTGCGCCGCGTTTCCCAGAAAGCGAAAGCGGTACTCGAAGTATGGATGCCGGGCACCGAGGCGGCTTCGGCAATTTTGCGCACCATCACCGGGCAGTGCTGCCCGCAGGGCAAGCTGCCGATGAGTTTCCCGTATGCCGTGGGACAGGTGCCGGTGCATTACAACGAATTCCGCACCGGACGGCCGCTCACACCCGAGGTGGAAGCCGACCGCTTCCGTTCGCGGTATCTGGATATTCCAAACGAACCGCTCTACCCGTTTGGCTACGGCCTTTCCTACACGAGCTTTTCCTACCAGCCGGTGACGATTGACCGCGAAGAAGCGCAAATTGCCGCCTTGAAAGCGGGGGATGCGCTTCACGTTTCGGTGACGGTCACCAATACCGGCAAGGTCACGGGCACCGAGACGGTACAGCTTTATCTGTGCGATGTCGCGGCGAGCGTTGTGCGTCCGGTCAAGGAACTCAAGGGATTCCAGAAGGTGACGCTTGCCCCCGGCGAATCCCAGACGGTGACCTTTTCCGTTGGGTTCAAGGAACTTTCGTTTACCATGGCAGACGGGGAACGCGGCGTGGAACCGGGTACCTTTATCGCCTATGCCGGCGGCGACAGCCGCACCCCAAACGCGGTTTCCTTTGTCTGCCGCTGAGAGTTGATTTTGCAAACTGCCCATCCGAAAAGATGGGCAGTTTTTTGCTTTGAAGTGATAAAACTTTTTCGCTTTTTGCTATTGCAATCGACCCGGGCATTGGGTATAATATACTGGTTGTGAATATTTTCTGAACAGAAAGGGACAAGCAATGAAACGTGAACAATTGGGAAGCCGCTTGGGCTTCATCCTGCTGAGCGCAGGCTGCGCCATTGGGATTGGCAACGTATGGAAATTTCCGTACATTACCGGTCAATACGGGGGCGGCATTTTTGTATTGGTGTACCTGTTCTTCTTGATCATCATGGGCATCCCCGTGATGACGATGGAATTTGCGCTGGGCCGCGCCAGCCGCAAAAGCCCGGTGATGCTCTACCAGCAGCTGGAACCGAAGGGCAGCAAATGGCACATCCACGGATATGCAGCGATGATCGGCAACTATATTTTGATGATGTTTTATACCACGGTAGCGGGCTGGATGCTGCGGTACTTTGTGGATACGGCATCGGGCAAATTTGTCGGGGCGGACACCCAAAAGGTGGGCGAGCTGTTTCAAAGTATGCTCGGTGAACCGGCGCCGATGATGATTTATACGACCATCATCGTGGTCGTGGGCTTTTTGATCTGCTCCATCGGGCTGCAAAAGGGGCTCGAACGGGTCACCAAATGGATGATGCTGGTACTGCTTGGCATCATGGTGGTGCTGGCGATCCACAGCATCACGATGGAAGGCGGATCGGAAGGCTTGGCCTTCTACCTGCTGCCGGATTTGCAGCGCGCAAAGGAGATTGGCTTTGGCAACGTCGTCGTGGGTGCGATGAATCAGGCGTTCTTTACGCTCAGCCTTGGCATCGGCGCGATGGCGATTTTTGGCAGCTACATCGACAAAAAGCAGCGCCTCTTGGGCGAATCGCTGAACGTTGCGGTGCTCGATACCTTTGTGGCCCTTTGTTCGGGGCTGATCATCTTCCCGGCGTGCTTTGCCTACGGGGTGGAAGTGAACAGCGGTCCGCGCCTCATCTTCATCACGCTGCCGAACATCTTCAACCACCTGCCGTTTGGACAAGTCTGGGGCGCACTCTTCTTTGTGTTTATGACTTTTGCGGCTTTCTCCACCGTCCTGGCGGTGTTTGAGGGGATTTTGGCCTGCACGATGGATCTGTTCGGCTGGAGCCGGAAAAAATCCTCGTTTGTCAATATGGTGCTGGTGCTGATCCTTTCCGTACCCTGTGTGCTTGGGTACAATCTGTGGTCGTTCATCGAACCGCTGGGCGAAGGCACTACGCTGATGGATCTGGAAGACTTTATCGTCAGCAATTTGCTGCTGCCCATGGGGTCGCTCACCTTCATCGTGTTCTGCACCAGTCGTTACGGCTGGGGCTGGAAAAACTTCGTGAAAGAAGCAAACGAAGGACGCGGCCTGAAAGTGGCAAGCTGGATGCGCGGTTATATGACCTTTGTGCTGCCGGTGTTGGTATTGGTTCTGCTGATCATCGGCATCTTCTTCCGATAAAAAGAAATAAGCGCTGCGGCGAAAGCCGCGGCGCTTTTTCTTTACTTGAAGCAAAAACGTGTTATAATGGAAAACGTGAGGTGTTTTACCATGTGGTTTTTGCTGGCGCTGCTTTCAGCGCTTTTTGCTGCGCTGACCTCCATTTTGGCAAAGGTGGGGATCGACGGTGTTTCTTCCCATCTGGCCACGGCCATCCGCACCGGCGTGGTGCTGTTGCTGGCGTGGGGCATGGTTTTTTTGACGGACGGACAATCCGGTCTTTCGGAAATCAGCCGAAAGAGTTGGATCTTTTTGATTTTATCGGGACTGGCGACGGGCGCGTCTTGGCTTTGCTATTACCGCGCGCTGCAGCTTGGAAACGTCTCCAAGGTGGCGGCGGTGGATAAATGCAGCATCCTGATGACACTGGTGCTGGCATTTTTATTGCTGCGCGAACCGTTTACCGCCAAATCACTGGCAGGGGCACTGCTCATCGCTGCGGGAACGCTGGTGATGGTGCTGTAATCCCGGAAAGGAGTATGGATGAAACTTCATTTTTATGGAACCGGCGCGTCGGAGGGGGTGCCCTCTTTGTTTTGTTCCTGTCCGGTTTGCCAACGGGTGCGCGCCCTAGGTCCTCAGGAATACCGCAGCCGTACCAGCTGCGGCATTGACGACGAACTTTTGGTGGATTTTTCCTCCGATACCTTTGACCATATGCGCACCGGCGGACTGGATTTGACGCGCATTCGCACCATTCTTTTCACCCATGCGCACCCCGATCATTTTTATCCGGAGGATTTGGTGCGCTTGGCACCCCATTACGCGATGCCCGATGATCGTCCGGGGATCGACGTTTACGGCAGTGAAACCATCGCGCGGCGCATCGCCGCACAGGGCGGGCCAAAGCCCGGCGATTATCTTCGGATGCATGTCATTCGTCCGATGGAATCGTTTGCGGCGGGCGGCTACGACGTGCGCGCCCTGCCGGCACAGCACGACCCCAAGCAGGATTGTTTTTTGTACCGAATCCGCAAAGAGGGGAAAACCCTTTTGTATGCCCACGATACCGCCTATTTCTCGGAAGAAACATGGGAAGCACTTTCGGGGGAACATCTCGACTGTGTGGTGCTGGACTGCACCTGCTGTGCAAAACCTTCGCATTTTGACGGGCATATGGGCTTTCCGGAAAATTTGAAGGTAAAAGAGCGCCTTTGCTCGATGGGTGCGGCGGATGCAAACACGCTTTTTGTCGCCACTCATTTTGTCCACAGCGACAATCCCATTCGCGAAGAACTCGAAGCGGTGATGGCGCCGCACGGATTCATCGCCGCTTACGACGGCATGGAACTGGAGGTCTAGTGCGGTGGACATTCGTTTGGCACAGATCGAGGATTTTGAAGCACTCGCGGCGATGGATTCCCATCTTCATCCCAAGACGCTGATGGCGTGCATTGCTTTGGAGCGGGTGCTGGTGGCAGAGGAAAACGGTGTGCCAAAAGGGTTGCTTCGCTGGAATTTCTTTTGGGATACCATCCCTTTTTGCAACCTGCTCTGGGTAGCGGAGGAATGCCGCGGCAAGGGAATCGGCAGTGCGCTTTTGGCCGCATGGGAAGAAAGCCGGCTTGCGGAAGGGGATCCCCTTTTGATGACGTCCACCCAGGCGGATGAAACGGCGCAGTTTTTTTACCGCAAGCGCGGCTATGTGGTGACCGGCGGCTTTTTGCCGCAGGGGGAAACCTATGAATTGCTGTTGGAAAAGCGGCTGACGGCAGCAAAAGAAACGAAGGAGGAAAACGCATGATCAAACAGAACATTTCTCTGACGCGCGACGGCTTGACGCTGCGCGGATTGTTGGAACGTCCAAACGAAAACCCGAGTAAGCTTGCCATTTTATTTCACGGCTTTACCGGACATTTGCATCCGGAAGAAGATTCCCTTTATTCCAAGATCTGCAAAAGCCTCAACGAAGCGGGGATTGCGACCCTTCGGATGGATTTTAACGGTCACGGACAAAGCGACGGGCTGTTTCGCCGGATGGATCTCTTCAACGAGATGGAGGATGCCTTCGTGATTCTTTCCTACGCGCGCCAGCTGCCCTTTGTAACCGGCATTTCGCTGATCGGGCATTCGCAGGGCGGCGTGATCGCGGGCATGCTTGCCGGATATTATCCGGAAGTGGTGGAAAAACTAGTCTTGCTGGCTCCGGCGGCGACCCTCAAGGACGACGCCCAGAAGGGTACCTGCATGGGGACGCGGTATGATACGAACGCTATTCCCGAAGTGGTGGAAGTCGGTCCCGAACAGCATCCCGTCGGCGGGCATTATTTCCGCATTGCGCGCTCCTTCCCGATTTACGAAATCTCCGCGCAGTTTGAAGGTCCGGTGCTGGATATTCACGGGCTGGCGGATGACATCGTCGATCCCATCGCTTCCCGGCGGTACGAACAGGCGTTCAAGCACTGCACCTTGAAGCTCTACGAGGGGATGGATCACGGCATCGGCAGCGCCCATACGGAAGATGCCATTGCCTGTTTGACGGATTTTCTGAAAGCCGAGGGATAAACGTAAGACATTTGGACACTTTCACGATTTACAAAATTAGCGTATGAAAGTATAATAAGGGAAACGGCTGTCAAAGCCGGATCGTGCAAAGGAGATCCAAACGATGAAATTCTATTTTTATGAGGTGCGCCCCGACGAGCGCCCCTATTTGGACCGTCATGCGGCGGCACATCCCGATGTGACTTTTTGTTATACCGACGCCGTTCCTTCACTGGAAACGGCCGAACTTGCCAACGGTTTTGACGGTGTAAGCATCCTCGGTCAGGGAGTTATCAACCGTGAGCTGCTTCAGTTGTGGAAAAACTGCGGCGTGCGCGCCGTATCCACCCGCACGGTGGGCTATAACCACATCGACCTGGACGCGGCAAAGGAACTGGGCATTGCGGTGTGCAACGCCGATTATCCGCCCACCGGTGTCGCGGACTACACCGTGATGCTGATGCTCATGTGTCTGCGCCACTATAAGCAAGCGCTTTGGCGCGGACAGGTCAACGACTTTTCGCTCGGCGGACTGATGGGCAAAGAGATGAATCAGCTCACCGTCGGCATCATCGGCGGCGGACGCATCGGCGGTGCGGTGCTGCAAAACCTTTCCGGTTTTGGCTGCCGGCTTTTGGTGTACAGCCACCGGGAAGATCCGAAACTCAAAGCAATCGCCACCTACGTCGACCTCGAGACCCTTTACCGGGAAAGCGACATCATCAGCCTTCATTTGCCGCTCACACCCGACACCTATCACATCATCAACCGCGAAAGCATCGCCAAGATGAAGGACGGCGTGGTGCTCATCAATACCGCGCGCGGCGGGTTGGCCGAGATGAAAGCGCTGATCGACGGGATTGAAAGCGAAAAGATCGGTGCGCTGGGGCTGGACGCCGTGGAAGGCGAGGAAGGCATCATCCACGTCGATCACCGGGTGGACATCATCGCCAACCGCAACATGGCGTATTTGAAGCAATTTCGCAACGTCGTGATGACGCAGCACATGGCGTTTTATACCGACGTCGCCATCGAAAGCATGGTCAACTGCGGCGTTACGGGACTCTATAGTCTTTTGAATCAGGAAAACTGCCGTACCCGGCTGGTATAACGAAAAAACCGCGATACAGTTTCAAACTGTATCGCGGTTTTTGTTATGCTTTTTGATAACCGGGATAGCGGTCGATGTGCAAAAGCTGTTCGGCTTTTTGAACTTCTTCCGCCGTGGGCGTGCGTACGCCGTCGAGAGGGTAGTCGATGCCGAGCTTTTTCCATTTGAAGAGTCCCAGCGTGTGGTAGGGGAGCACTTCGACGCGGTCGATGGTTTTCAGATTGGACAAAAAGGCGTCCAGCTTCGTCAAACCTTCTTCGCTGTCGGTCAACCCCGGCACCAGCACGTGCCGAATCCACATTTTTTTGCCGTGGTCGGACAGCCAGTGTGCCAGCTCCAAAATGTTTTCATTCGGGTGCCCCGTCAGTGCCAGATGCTTTTCGCTGTCGATTTCTTTGAAGTCGAGCAGCACGAGATCGGTCACTTCCATCAGCGCTTCCAAGCGCTTCAAAAACGCCGGGTCGGTCGAAAAGGGCTGTCCCGCCGTATCGAGGGCGGTGTGCACCTTTTTTTCCTTTGCCAGCCGAAACACTTCGGTGACAAATTCCATCTGCAAGAGCGGTTCGCCGCCGCTGATGGTCAGCCCGCCGTTGGTTCCCCAGTAGCGGTGATAGCGGTAGACGCGGTCAAAGAGATCCTTTGGCGTCCAGACGGTCGTTTCGTCGCAGCTTTTCGCCCAGGTTTCGGGGTTGTGGCAGTATTGGCACCGCATGGCGCAGCCCTGCAGAAAGACCACAAAGCGTACGCCCGGCCCGTCCACCAGCCCGAAGGTTTCCAGCGAATGCACGCGGCCGGTCATAACGTTTGCTTCCATAATCCTCCGATCAATTACAGCGAACCGTGGCAGGTACGGGAGATGACGTCCAGCTGCTGTTCGCGGGTCAAGTCGATGAATTTGACGGCGTAACCGGAAACACGGATGGTGAAGTTTGCGTATTCTTCTTTTTCCGGATGTTCCATCGCGTCGATCAGTTTTTCTTTGCCGAAGACGTTGACGTTGAGGTGATGCGCACCCTGGTCAAAATAACCGTCCATGACCTGAACCAGGTTGTTGATGCGTTCGCCTTCGCTGTGGCCGAGTGCATCCGGGTTGATGGTCTGGGTGTTGGAAATACCGTCGAGCGCCCATTCATACGGCAGTTTTGCCACCGAGTTCAGGGAAGCGAGCAGGCCGTTCTGTTCAGCGCCGTAGCTCGGGTTTGCACCCGGAGCCAACGGAGCGCCAGCGCGGCGGCCGTCGGGCATGTTGCCGGTTGCTTTGCCGTACACCACGTTCGAGGTGATGGTCAGAATCGAGGTGGTCGGTTCGGAATCACGGTAGGTGTGGTGTTTTTTGAGTTTTTCGAGGAAGGTGTGCAACAGCCATACCGCGATGTCGTCTGCACGGTCGTCGTCGTTGCCGTAACGCGGGAAGTCGCCGTCGACTTTGTAGTCCACTGCGAAACCGGCTTCGTCACGGATGACGTGAACGGTCGCATATTTGATGGCGCTCAGGGAGTCGACCACGTGCGAGAAGCCGGCGATACCGGTTGCAAAGGTGCGGCGCACGTCGGTGTCGATCAGAGCCATCTGCGCTGCTTCGTAGAAGTATTTGTCGTGCATGTACTGGATGAGGTTCAGGACGTTCACGTAAAGACCAGCCAGCCAGTCCATCATCACGTCGTATTTTGCGATGACTTCGTCGTAGTTCAAGACGTCTGCGGTGATCGGGCGGTAAGCCGGGCCGACCTGTTCGCGGGTTTTCGCGTCTACGCCGCCGTTGATGGCGTAAAGCAAGCATTTTGCGAGGTTGGCGCGTGCGCCGAAGAACTGCATTTCCTTACCGGTCTGGGTCGCGGAGACACAGCAGCAGATCGAGTAGTCGTCGCCCCAGATGGGTTTCATCACGTCGTCGTTTTCATACTGCACCGAGCTGGTGTCGATCGAAATTTTGGCGGAGTATTTTTTGAATGCTTCCGGCAGTTTCGACGAATACAGCACCGTGAGGTTCGGTTCCGGAGACGGGCCCATGTTTTCGAGGGTGTGGAGCAGACGGAAGTCGGTCTTGGTGACCATCGAACGGCCGTCTACGCCGGTGCCGCCCATTTCAACGGTCGCCCAAACCGGGTCGCCCGAGAAGAGCTGGTTGTAAGACGGAACACGAGCAAATTTCACCATGCGGAATTTCATGACCATATGGTCGATGAGTTCCTGCGCTTCGCTTTCGGTGAGGATGCCGCGGTCGATGTCGCGCTGAATGTAGATGTCGAGGAAGGTCGAGATACGGCCAACGCTCATTGCAGCGCCGTTTTGGGTTTTGATGGCGCCGAGGTAACCGAAGTACAGCCACTGCACCGCTTCTTTCGCGTTGGAAGCCGGTTCGGAAATGTCGAAGCCGTAGCTTGCTGCCATCGCTTTGATGCCTTTGAGGGCTTTGATCTGGCGGGCAATTTCTTCACGCAGACGGATCACTTCGTCCACCATGGTGCCGTCGCCGCAGTTGGCGAAATCTTTCTGTTTTTCAGCGATCAAATGATCGATGCCGTACAGCGCCACACGGCGGTAGTCGCCGACGATACGGCCGCGGCCGTAGGAGTCCGGCAGACCGGTGATGATCTTGTTGTGGCGCGCTTTTTTCATTTCGGGGGTATAAGCGTCGAATACGCCTTCGTTATGGGTGCGGGCATATTCGGTAAAGATTTTGTGCAGTTCCGGGCTGGGGGTGTAGCCGTTGGAGGTGCAGGCTTCTTCCGCCATACGGATCCCGCCGAGCGGCATGAATGCACGTTTGAGCGGTTTGTCGGTCTGCAGGCCAACCACTTTTTCCAGCGTTTTATCTTCTTCGCAGAGGTAACCCGGTGCATGCGAGGTCAGCGTCGACACTACGTCGGTGTCCATATCGAGCACGCCGCCTTTGGCGCGTTCTTCTTTCTGCAGGCCCTGCAAAATGCCCCACAGTTTGTTGGTCGCTTCGGTTGGACCAGCCAAGAACGATTCGTCGCCGTCGTACGGCTGATAGTTCTTCTGGATGAAATCACGGGTGTTGATTTCTTCTTTCCAGAGGCGGCCTTCAAACCCGTCCCACTGTTTAAAATTGGTCATAAGGATCCTCCTTTTTTGATGGTAAACCATGAATCAGTTCTCTTTTTTATGAACAGTTAGTGAACACTAACCGGCTTCACAAAAAATCAGACGAACGATGTGCCCGCATGTTTCTGTCTGAGAGAAAAAATATCTCTTCGATCGCCGCAGTCTGCACACTGCCGTCTTGGATGAGAGCTGTTTCTTTGAACACCCATATCATACTACTTTATGGGGTAAAATACAAGTCCCTCTACTGTATTTTGTATAAAATGTGATTAAATCCCTATTGTTCCTACAAGTTTTGTTCATCTTGCGCGGATGGAGGAATTTTGTGTATTTCACACAGGATGAAAGCGCGCATTCTTTCCAATTTTCTCCTTTTTCACGCTTTGCGGAAAAGGGAAAACCCCGCGCACTTCGGTGCGCGGGGCGTATGTTAGCGGCAGAGCAAAACATCTTCGTAAAAGGCGTCCATCTCTTCCTTGGTGGGAAAGACTGCGAGGTACATCTGGTTGCCCATCGCGTCGGCAAGCGCATCGGGAATGCGCCCCTCCATGCGCATCTGCGACGCGTAGCGCTTCATCAATTCGTCGTGGCTGTAAACAAAGTTTTTGCCGTCGCGGCGGCCGGCAAAGGCGCAGTAGGCGTGCTGTCCGACCGGCATGGTGGAGTGCCCGAAGGCGATCATATCCGCCCAGATTTTGTAGACGTTGGTGCTGTGGGCGAAGTTGATCATGTCCGGGGTGAATCCGCCGCAGGGGCGCATGTTCACTTCGAGGGCGACGACGTCGCCCTTCTTGCCCAATCCTTCCTGATCTTCGGTCAGGCGGAAAAATTCAAAATGGACGAAGCGGCTTTTGACGCCGAAGCTCTTGACGGTGGCGCGTCCGGCGTTGATGATGTCGTCGGGCAATTCCTTCACGATGTAGTAGATGGAGTTGTCCGCTTCGTTGACGATGTCCATGATGGACATCGGGGTGACGTTGCCGGTTTCGAAGATGGGACGGCCGTTTTGGTCGATGATGGCGTCGTAGGAATTGACTTCCGCGTGGACAAATTCCTCCATGATGTAGGAAACGGACGTATCGCGGGTGTTGAGGAAGAACGCGAGTTCGTCATCGTTTGACAATTTGTAGGTATGGCTGGCGCCCACGCCGTTGTCCGGCTTCACGACGACGGGATACCCCACCGCATCGGTGAAGGATTTGCATCCCAGCCAGTCGTCCACCATGTGGAAGCGCGCCGTGGGGATGCCCGCTTTCTGGTAATATTTTTTCATTTTGGATTTGAATTTGATGCGCGGCATGTCCGACGTCTGGAATCCGGACGTGATGTGAAACGCGGTGCGCAGCTTGGCGTCCCGTTCCAGCCAGTATTCGTTGTTCGATTCCAGCCAGTCGATCGGGCCGTGCTTGAAGATCAAAAAGGCAACCCCGCGGTACACTTCGTCGTAGTTTTCGAGGCTCGACACCTTGTAATATTCGTCGAGGCTTTCCTTCAGTTCGGGCAGCAGTTCGTCGTAGGGCTGGTCGCCGATGCCCAGTACGGTCAAGCCGTTTTGTTTCAGTTCACGGCAGAACATCCAGTAATTGGTGGGGAAATTCGGGGAAAGAAAGAGAAAATTTTTCACGTGAATACCTCCAAACAAAATGTGGTCAAAATCAGCGCAAACCAAGAAGATAGGGGACAAAATACTGCACCTGCTGGTACCACCAGTACCAGTCGTGCGAGCAGTCGTATCCCCAGTAATCCACCCAGGTGTGGATGCCCTTGCGTATCAGGATTTCATGCAGCCGCCGGGTGGAGTCCGGCAGTTCCCACGGACCCTGCCCCACACAGATGACCGCTTTCGTTTCATTGAAGCGGGCGATGTAGGGGTGATCTTCGGGGAGATTTTGCAGATAATCCAAGGGGGAATTGAGATAGACGCGGTCGTCCATGTATCCGCCGAAGCCGTAGCTTGCGGAGTAGATGCCGCTCAGCGCCAGCAGACTGTCGTACAGATCGGGGCGGCGGAAGTAGAGGTTGGCGGCATGAGTGGCGCCCAGACTGCACCCAAAGGCCAGAATGCCCGGTTCCTCTGCCCAGTGGTTTCGTTCTTTCGCGTCGGCGCGGATAAAGGGCGCCATCTCGTCGAAGAGATAGTTCATCCACTGTTCGTGGCGGTAGGAGCGCCAGCCGGCGTCCGCCTGCTGGTTCGACCAGGTTTCCTGATCGAGGGTGTCGACGGCATATACCATCACCTGTCCCGATTCAATCCACGGCGCCCACACGTCGGTCATGTGGAAGTTTTCAAAGTCAAAAAACCGGCCGTCCTGACAGGGGATGAAGAGCACCGGGCGTCCGGCGTGGCCGTATATCTTGCACTCCATGTCGCGCCCGAGGGCGTGGCTGTATTCTTTATAATAACGCGTTTCCATCCAAAGCTCCTTTCTCAGCAGTCATAGAGCAGGGTGCTCAAAAAGAAGGGGATCTGCCGTTCCCACGACGCTTCACAGTGGTCGCCGTGCGGCACAATGCGGCTGCAAAGCGAGATGTGACGTTCGAGCAGCAGCGCCGTGACTTCGCCGAACTGGTGCTCCATGTTGGCGTGGTGATGAATTTCGCGGGAGCCGTAGTCCATATAGATCACCGTTTCCGGATCGACCGGGGCGGTGCGGATCATCGTTTCCAGCTGATCGGTGGCAAACCAGATCGAGGGGGAAAGCGCCGCCGCGCGGGAAAAAATATGGTTGTACTGCAGCACGGCGTATAAACTCATCAACCCGCCCATCGAACTGCCGCCGATGAAGGTGTGCGCCCGGTCGGGGATGGTGGAATAATGGGCGTCGATGTAGGGCTTGAATTCTTCGGTCATCCAGTCCATCATTTCCTGTCCGCGGACGCAGATGCTGCCGAGTTTCGGGTCGGTAAAGGAAAACGGCGAGTATTCCTAGAGTCTGCCGCCGTCGGGGCTGTGGTTGCATTCCACCGCCGCCACGGTGAGGGGAACGTTGTGCGCATCGAGATAATCCTTCAGTCCCCAGCTTTTGCCGTAG
>CALXIC010000097.1 GCA_944388265.1 uncultured Clostridia bacterium
CAGACCGGGATGCACATCAACGAAGACTACTTCCTGGCCGAAATCATCGATCCGGATACCGGGGAAGTGCTGCCGGAAGGCGCGGTCGGCGAACTGGTGTTCACCTGCCTGACCAAAGAAGCGTTCCCGCTGCTGCGTTACCGCACCCGTGATATCACCTATTTGACCCGCAAACCCTGTTCGTGCGGACGCACCCATGTGAAGATGCACAAACCGATGGGCCGCAGCGACGATATGCTGATTGTCAAGGGCGTCAACGTCTTCCCGTCGCAGATCGAAACGGTGCTGCTGCAAAACGGCTATCCGGCCAACTATCAGATCATCGTTGACCGTGTCAAATACAGCGATACGCTGGAAGTGCAGGTTGAAATGGCCGCCAATCAGGCAACGACCGATGAAAACGAAATTCAGTACCGGGAAAAGAAACTGGTGTCGGCGCTTCGCTCGATGCTGGGCATTCTCGTACAGGTTCGTTTGGTTCAGCCGAAAACCATCACCCGCAGCGAAGGTAAAGCGGTTCGCGTCATTGACCGCCGCAACCTCTATAAATAAGGTGTTTCAAACGCCGGTCCATACGGACCGGCGTTTTTGGCGGGATCGTTTTTAAAATAGGGCACAAAAAACGTGTGGATTTTGTGAAAGCGCAGCCGGTGTGCGATTTCTGGCGGATAACCGGTTGTGTTTTTGGATGGTCCATGCTATAATAAAAAAATCAACATGCCATTTTTGCATGAAAATGGAAATGACCGAAGAATTGGATGGGGGTTTCAAATCATGTACGATTCATATGAAAGTCCGTTCAGCGCGCGTTATGCCAGCGCTGAAATGCAGCATGTGTTTTCTCCGCAGAAAAAGTTTTCGACCTGGCGCCGTTTGTGGGTGGCGCTGGCGCGTGCCGAAATGAAAAACGGCCTGCCGATCACCGAAGAACAGGTGGCAGAACTGGAAGCACATGTCGATGATATCAATTTCGAAGTGGCAAAGGAACGCGAAAAACTTGTGCGCCACGACGTCATGAGCCATGTGTACGCATATGGGGTGCAGTGCCCGAACGCCAAGGGGATCATCCACTTGGGTGCAACGTCCTGCTATGTCGGCGACAACACCGACATCATTCTGATGCGCGACGCATTGCAGATTGTGCGCCGCAAGCTCGTCAACGTCCTCGACTTGCTCGGTAAATTTGCTGAACAGTACAAATCCATGCCCGCTCTTGCGTATACCCACCTGCAGCCGGCACAGCTGACTACCGTCGGCAAACGTGCAACGCTGTGGATGAACGAACTGCTGATGGATTTGGAAGAAATCGACTACCGTCTGGCAAACTTGAAGCTCCTCGGCTCGAAGGGCACCACCGGTACGCAGGCGTCGTTCATGGAACTTTTTGACGGCGATACCAAGAAGATCAAAGCCGTCGAACAGATGATCTGTGAAGAAATGGGCTTTACCGGTGTCGTTCCGGTGTCCGGACAGACCTACTCCCGCAAGATCGATTCTCAGATTCTTTCGACGCTGGCAGGCATTGCGCAGTCGACGAGCAAATTCTCCTACGACATGCGCCTGCTGCAAAACTTCAAAGAAATGGAAGAACCGTTTGAAAAGAATCAGATCGGTTCTTCGGCCATGCCGTATAAGCGCTACCCCATGCGCAGCGAACGCATCACCTCGCTTTCGCGCTATGTGATGGTCGATACCCTGAACGCTTACTTTACGTCGGCGACCCAGTGGTTTGAACGTACCCTCGACGACAGCGCCAACAAGCGCATTTCGGTGGCGGAAGGCTTCCTCGCGATCGATGGCATCCTCAATTTGATGCTCAACGTCTGCGACGGCTTGGTGGGGTATCCGAAGGTGGTGCATCAGCGCGTGATGAAGGAACTGCCCTTCATGGCGACCGAAAACATCATGATGGCTGCGGTGAAAAAAGGCGGCGACCGTCAGGAACTGCACGAACGTCTGCGTCAGCATTCGATTGCGGCAGCCCGTGTGGTGAAAGAAGAAGGCGGCGAAAACGATTTGATCGAACGTGTCTGCGCCGACCCGCTCTTCCAGCTCAGCCGTGAAGAAATTACGGCGGAACTCGACCCGATCAATTTTGTGGGTCGCAGCGTGCAGCAGGTGGAAGAATTCCTGGCGGATTATATTGAACCGCTGCGCAAAGAAAACGCGGACGTTCTGAATGAAAAAGCGGAACTGAGCGTTTGAGAAAGGACATTTACCAAGCATGAAACGAGTAGGAAAACCGGTCTTTTTCGTGATCCTGTTTGCGATTCTGATCTTTGCCTATCTGGCAGTTTTCGGGTTCAGAACCTCTTACGGGGACATTGAAACGACTTGGATCAAAGGGATCAACGACGTGCGCTGGGGCATTGATATCCGCGGCGGCGTCGAGGTGGTCTTTACCCCGGACGAGGATATTGACGCCACCGAAGATCAGCTGGATGCAGCGGCGGAAGTCATGCGCCAGCGTCTGGTGTCGATGAACGTCACCGACTATGAAGTGTACACCGATGCGGAAAGCGACCGCATCATCGTCAGCTTCCCGTGGAAAGCGGATGAAGCGGATTTTGATGCCAGCCAGGCGATCGAAGAATTGGGCGATACCGCCGTGCTGACCTTCCGCGAAGGGTATGAATTGGACGATGCCGGTCAGCCGACCGGCGTCACCGCCGAAAATATCATCCTCGAAGGCGCCGATGTCAAAGAAGCGAAAGCCGTTTATCAGCAGACTTCGGAAAACGGCGGCTATCAGTGGGTGGTAAACCTCACCTTAAACGACAGCGGCAAATCCGCATTTGCGGAAGCAACCGAACGCTTGTCGGAAGATAACGGCATCATCTCCATCTGGATGGATGAAACCTGTATTTCTTATCCGAGCGTCAACAGCCCGATTCTGGATGGCGTTGCGGTCATTACCGGCAATTTCACCCAGGAATCGGCGGAAGAACTTGCCAATAAGATCAACGGCGGTGCGCTGCCGTTTGCGCTTGCAACCGAAAACTACAGCACGATTACACCGACGCTGGGCATGGGTGCCAGAAACTCCATTGCCATCGCCGGGGTCATTGCGTTGGCTTTGATCTTTGTGTTTATGCTGGTGGTTTACCGGCTGCCCGGCTTTGTGGCCTGCATTGGGCTGATCGGCCAGGTGTCCTGCACCTTTGCGGCGCTGACCGGTTTTATCCACAGCATCGACAGCTTTACGCTCACCATTCCCGGGATCTGTGGGATCATCTTGGGCGTCGGCATGGGTGTTGACGCCAACATCATCACGGCGGAACGTATCCGTGAAGAAATCAATTCCGGCAAATCCATCGACGGGGCGGTAGCGCTCGGGTATCAGCATGCGTTCAGCGCCATCATCGACGGCAACATTACGACGCTCATTGTCTCCGTCATTTTGATGGGAACGTTCGGGCCTTCCACCAGCGCGCTGTCGAAGGTGATGAATGTGGTGCTCTTCATGTTCCCGGCGTCCACGACCGGTTCGATTTATTCGTTTGGCTATACGCTGTTGGTGAGCACGATTTTGAACCTGGTATTCGGGGTGTTCCTGGCCAAATATATGACCAAGAGCCTTTGCCGCTTCAAGGCGTTCCGGAAACCGCAGATGTTTGGAGGTGACCGCTGATGGCAAGAAGAAGCTTTCATATTGATTTTTATGGTCACCGCAAGATTTATTTTACCTTCTCGATTGCTTGCGCTTTGATTACGCTGCTGGGTATCATCTTTATCGGACCGAAGCTGGATATCACGTTCAGCGGCGGTACGATTGTCTCCTATACCTATGAAGGGGAACTGGATGAAGCGAGTGTGGAATCGTCGGCATCGGATGCCTTGGGACAGGATCTGTCGGTTTCGCTGAAATCGAGTTTGATGGGGGACAGCAACAGCTTTGACATTACGTTGACCGAGCTTTCGAGCATTACGCCGGAAATGGAAGAAGAATTGACCAAAGCACTGACGGCTGATTTCCCCGATCAGAATCTGGAAATGCTGTCGGTCACCAGTGTCAAGCCGACCATTGGTCAGGAATTTTTCCAGAAATGTTTGGCTGCGGTGCTGATTGCCGCCGTGCTGATTACCATCTATGTGGCGCTTCGCTTCAAACAGCTGAGCGGTTGGTCCGCCGGTGTGTTTGCCGTGGTGGCGCTGCTGCACGACTTGTTTTTCATGTTCGGTGTGTTTGTCATTACGGGCTTGTCCATCAACGACAACTTCATTGCGGTACTTTTGACCATTTTGGGTTATTCGGTCAACGACACCATCATCGTTTACGACCGTATCCGCGAAAACAACCGGCTGTACGGCAAGACCAAACCGCTTGGGGAATTGGTCAACATGAGCTTGAATCAGACGCTCACCCGTACCCTGAATACGTCGATCACCACCATTTCCACGATGATCGTGGTGTGCGTGGTCGCGATGCTGACCGGTGTCACCTCGATCGTTTCGTTTGCACTTCCGATGATCGTCGGCTTGATCGTCGGCGTGTACTCCTCGGTGTGCATTGCAAGCCCGCTTTGGGTGGTTTGGCAGACGAGAAAAGGAAACGGAAACTCCAAAAAGAAACAAAAAGCAGCTTCGTAAAGAGCAAAAACAGGTATTCTTGTCGAATACCTGTTTTTCTTTTGGTGTAAGGTATGTTATAATGAGAAAAAGGAAAAGGGGAGAATCACATGATACCAATCGGCATTTCCAGTGCTTGCTGTTATCCTCGACCGGTGGAAGAGACGGTTTGGTCGTTTTGCGATCATGGCGTTTCGGCGGTCGAATTGTTTTTGAATACCGATTCGGAGTTTTCGCCCCAGTTTTTAAAACCCTTGAAGGAGCGGATGGACGCGGCGGGGATGCGGGTGCTGTCGGTGCATCCGTTTACAGCGCCCATCGAATCGCTGCTCTTTTTTTCCGATTATGACCGCCGCTTTCAGGATGGATTGGAACTGCTTCGCCGGTACAGTGCATCGCTTCATTTGTTGGATGCACCCATCTTGGTGCTGCACGGCTGCTTGCAGCAAAATGCGGCGCCGGATGAGCGGATTTTTGAACGCTTTGCCAGCATGCGGGATGTGCTGCGCGAGCAGGGCGTGATCTTGGCACAGGAAAATGTGGCGCCTTACCGGAGCCACTCGCTGGACTTTTTACAGCGGATGGAAAAAACGCTGGACGGGGATGTTTCGTTTGTGCTCGATGTGAAGCAGGCGGTGCGCGCGGGGGAAGATCCATTGCGCATGGCAGAAGCGCTTGGGCCAAAGATCGTGCATCTTCATTTGAGCGATCATGCGCCGGGGCAGGACTGCCTGCCGATCGGGAGCGGGGATTTTGATTTTGACGCGCTGTTTGGTGTGCTCAAACGCCGGGGCTTTTGTGGCAGCGGTGTGCTCGAATTGTACCGCAGCAATTACGAAGAGGAATCCCAGCTGTATGCATCGATGAAACGGCTGCAGGCCAGCGCCGAAAAGTTTTTTCAAAGCACTTGAAAACAGGGAAAAATCTTGTTATACTGTTTGTAAATTAGTTGATAGATTTACGATTGATGGAGCAGCGGGTGGAGAAACAGTATGAAATGTCCTTATTGCGGGTATACAGAAAGCAAAGTAACCGATTCCAGACCGACGGAAGATAATTTGAAAATCCGCCGTCGCCGGGAATGCATGGAATGCGGAGGACGCTTTACGACCTATGAAGTGGTGGAGCACACCCCGTTGATGGTGGTGAAAAAAGATCATTCCCGCCAGCAATTTGACCGCGATAAACTGCTGACCGGTTTGCTGCGTGCCTGTGAAAAGCGCCCGGTTTCCCGCGAACAGCTCGAATCGGTGGTCGATCAGATTGAATATACCTACACCAGTACGCTCACCAAAGAAATCAGCTCGGCGGAACTGGGGGATAAAGTGCTGGAATACCTGCGCGAGATCGACGAAGTGGCGTATATTCGCTTTGCTTCGGTCTATCATCAGTTTGCGGATGTGGAAGCGTTTTTGCACGAACTGGAAGAAATTTTTCGTCGGAAGAAAAAAACAGAATAAAGTGAAACCGGGAAGCGAATGCTTCCCGGTTTTTTTGATGCTATGAGCACTGGGGGATTGAACAAAAAATCACCGAAAAATTCGTC
>CALXIC010000098.1 GCA_944388265.1 uncultured Clostridia bacterium
AGCGGTCTTCAAATGCGCGCACGCCGTCTGCCGGGTGAAGATTGAGCGCCGTTTTCATGCCCTTGCGGTGAAGCGCATCCAAAAAGCGGGACGGATTGGGGAAGTAGCGCGGATTCCAGCTAAATCCCGTCCAGCCGTCGCCGTATTTGGGATCGACTTCCTGCACATAGTGCCAGTCCATGTCGATGATCCCCACCGAAAAGGGAACCTGTTCTTGGTCAAACGCATCCATCAGCGCCAGGTAGCTTTCTTCCGAATAAGCGTGATAACGGCTCCACCAGTTGCCGAGCGCGAAACGCGGCAGCATCGGCGTTTTGCCGCACAGGCGGTAAAAATCCCTTAATCCTTCGCGGAAGGATGAACCATACCCGAAAAAGTAGACGTCCTGTTCTTCGTGGGCGCGGGGGGCGACAAAACCGTCGTCGGTGAATACCAAGCTCTTGCTGTCGTCCAGAGCGGCGCTGCCGCGCATCGAAAAGAGCCCGTTTTCCAGTTCGCACGCGCCGTTGACTTCATCGAGCGTCCGGGCAGTGCCCTTGAGATTTCCGTCGGTTTCCCCGAAACGCCAACTTCCGTACTGTCCGGGCAGCCGCACCGACAGCGTGTGCGGGGTAAACGGACGGTTTTTTTGATAGCTAAGCCGCAGCTTTTGGGTGACGATGAGGAGTTCTTCTTCACTTTCTGCCGTGTCAAAGGAAACGGCCGGGAAATTGCGGTTGAGCACCACCTGGGTGGCGCGGTCTTCAAAATGACCGGATGGGCTGTATTCCATGCGCACCAGCGATTCGGTGAGCACTGTAAAGCGGTAATGATCCCCAAGAATCTGATTTTCCTTGCACGCAAGGGGATGGGTTTCCAGCATACGCGGATGTTTCATACCAAGTCCTCCCAGTTTAAAAAGTCAGTTTCAGTGTTTTGATTTCATACGGCCGCAGGTTCAGCGAAAGGGTATTTTGCTCTGGCGTGAGCGGTTGGTCGTCCTCTTCCATCATGTTGCAGATACAAGCGGAAGCCATGGGGCGAGCCGTGCGAAGGGTGGTTTCGGTGCGGCGGTTGAAGCATTCGTACAGGCGCACAATCAATGCGTTCGAATCTTCCGCTTCCTTGGTGACTTCGATCACGACATTTTCGGCATCGCACGATACCAGCGAGTAGGTCAAAGGCAGCTTGCCGCCTTCCGTTTCTTTGAAGCGGCAGACCGGAGGATTGTTTAAGGCGTACGCCTCATCGACGGTGCCCGCCGTTTTCCAGCTTCCGGTGTGCGGGAAGATGGAATAGGTGAACTGATGGCGTTCTTTATCGGCATCGGGGTTCGGGTAAAGGGCGGATTTGAGCATCGTCAGTCCCACAACGCCGTCGTGTACATGACAGCCGAACTTGCAGTCGTTTAAGAAGCTGACGCCGAAATCATCTTCCGACACATCCATCCATTTGTGATGGCACACTTCGAAACGCGCGGCATCCCACGACGTGTTGTAATGTGTCGGACGGGTGACGTTGCCGTATTGGATTTCGAAGGTGGCTTCGTTGGTGTGGATGTCGAGCGGGAACAGTGATTTCAAGAGAATCTGATGTTCGTGCCAGTCGATGTCGTTTTGGATGTCGATGCGCGCCGCATCGCGGTAGAGGGTGATCGTTTGTGTGATTTCCGAAGAGAGGTAACGGCGTTTGATCCGCACCGAGGCCAGCACGCCGCCGCATTCGACGACCTCCATCGATGCGACGTCGTCCACCGGCCAGCTCTTTTCGGAATAGTAGTTGTTGATGTCCCACGCATCGTAATTGTGGGGTTTGTCCTCATAGGTCATCAGCACGTTGCCGCAGGCATCGGGTTTTAAGAGTTCGCGTCTGGCGCGTTTGTCGTAAATGGAAGTGAACTGTCCCAATTCATTGAAGCGAATGCGGAAGAACGCATTTTCCATGCCTTCGGTGCTCGCTGTGAGGGGTGCTTCGGCCGTTGCCGGACAAAGCGTGTAAACGGCATATCCTTTGGACGGCAGTGCGGGAAGCGATACGGCGGTATGTCCGCTGGACAATACCTGCGAGGTAAAGATCGTTTCCCCGTCAGTCAAAGTGGTGTTTGCCGGGATGGCAAGGGTGACGACGGCCGGGACGGAAGACCCGTTGGGGTTGGCGACCAGGACGGCGCCGATGGGCGCATCGGCGGCATCCGCCAGCGCCTGAAGCGACTGGTCTTGAATCTCTCCCAAAACGCCGAGCAGTGCTTCGTATTCCCGTTTGGAATCGTCGTATACTTCTTTAATAGAGGAACCCGGCAGGATGTCGTGGAACTGATTGCGCAAAATCATCTTCCACTGATCGTAAAGCGTTTGTTTCGGATAGGGCAGACCGGTCAGGCGGTCTGCAAGGTACGCGTAAAGCTCCGCGTTTTGTGCGGCAAATTCCGACCGGCGGTTGTATTTTTTGTTGCGCGCCATCGAGGTGTAGGTGCCGCGGTGATATTCCAGATAAAGTTCGCCCACCCAGACCGGAAGTTCGCGGTTTTCGCGCACTTCTTCGTCCAGCTTGTGGAAAAATTCGGAGGCAAACGCCGGTTTGGAGGGGATGCAGCCCGGAAAACTGCGGGCGGTACGGCGCTGAATTTCCAGCATTTCTTTGGTCGGTCCGCCGCCGCCGTCGCCATAGCCGAAGCAGTTGAGCACTTCATGGTTGAGTGCTTTTTGCTGATAGCGCTGCCATGCTCCGTTTAATTTCCAGGGAGAAATGTTCCCGTTATAGGTAGTGTTGAAACTTTCCTTTACCGTTTCGGGATCGGTGGCCTCTGCGGTCGGGGTGCAGACAAAATGCGTCAGCACACGCGTGCCGTCGATGCCTTCCCACAAAAAGGTGTCGTAGGGAAGTTTGTTGACTTCGTTCCAGCTGATTTTGGTGGTCATGAAATAGGGGATGCCGCACTGCTCCATGATTTGCGGGAGTGCCGCGGAATAACCGAACACGTCCGGCAGCCAAAGGATGTCGTTGTCCTTGCCGAATTCCTCTTTGAAGAAGCGCTGACCGACCAGGAATTGACGCACCAGCGATTCCCCGGACGTGATGTTGCAGTCCGCTTCGACCCACATCCCGCCGTTGACTTCCCAGCGGCCTTCGGCAATGCGCTCCTTGATTTCGGCATACACTTCCGGCGCGTTTTCTTTCACAAATTCATACAAAAGCGGCTGGCTCGACATAAAGGTGTATTCCGGATACCGCCGCATCAATTCCAAAACGGTCGAAAAACTGCGCACCGCTTTGTCCTTGGTGACCGCCATGCTCCACAGCCAGGCACAGTCGATGTGGGTGTGCCCCACACAGAACACCGTCTCCTTGCAGTCGGTTTTCTGTTTTTCGTAAAATTTGGTGGTCAGGTAGTCGCTCGCTTCGCGGAGTGTTTGATCGTACGCTTCGCTGTACGGCTCCCGAAGATCGAGGAGATTTAAGGAATCGTTGAGGGCTTGCAGAATCCGAATCCGGGTGGTGTCGTCTTTGGGGAGAATCGACGCCGCCTGATAGGGGACGAGCACGTCGTAATAAT
>CALXIC010000099.1 GCA_944388265.1 uncultured Clostridia bacterium
GGTCGGTTTTGATGTTGGAGATCATATCCTCGCTTTCCGAATCCTGCTGCGCTTCAATGATCTGACGAATCCATGCCAACCGTTCTTCCAGCCGGTCTTTGCCCTGAATGCCCTCTTTATACTTCCAATGCGCGGCAACGCCGTATTCCGCGGTATAGTGCATATCCCACGTACGAATCTGCACTTCAAAGGGAATGCCCTCTTTGCCGACCACGGTGGTGTGCAGCGACTGGTACATGTTGGATTTCGGGGTGGAAATATAGTCTTTAAAGCGGTTGGGGATCGGGGTAAACATGTCGTGGATGATCCCCAAAATGTTGTAGCACTCAATATCAGTGTTGACAATGATGCGCACGGCATAAATGTCGTACACTTCATCAAAGGTGCGTCCCGCCATATACACCTTGCGGTAGATGCCGTACATGCTCTTGACACGGCCTTCGATATACGGCTCCATCTGGAAATTTTTCAGCCGGTCGCGGATGCGGTCAATGATGGAGGAGAGCGTCTTTTCCCGCTGCGGCGCCCGCACGGCAAGCACCTCTTCGATTTCCTGATACGCCACCGGGTCCAAATACCGCAGCGAAAGGTCTTCGAGTTCTTCTTTTACCGCCATGATGCCCAAGCGGTTGGCAATCGGCGCATAAATCTGCATCGTTTCCAACGCCTTGGCGCGCTGTTTTTCTTCCGGGCGGAATTGCAGTGTACGCATATTGTGCAGGCGGTCCGCCAATTTGATGATGATGACACGGATGTCCTGATTCATCGCCATCATCATTTTGCGCACATTTTCCGCACGTTCCTGTTCTTTGGTGCAGTTGAGCGGAATGGCGCCCAGTTTGGTGACCCCGTCCACCAGCTGTGCAATCTCCCCGCCAAATTCCTGACGGATTTCTTCCAGCGTAACGGGGGTATCTTCCACTACATCGTGCAAAAGTGCCGCCGAGATACAGGCGGTATCCATCCCTAGTTCCACCAAAATCATGGCCACATGAATGGGATGAATCACATAAGGTTCGCCGGAACTGCGCTTTTGTTCGCGGTGTGCTTCTTCCGCCACCTCAAACGCACGCTTGATGCGCGGCAAGTCATAGCCGCGCCCATTCGAAGCCAACGATTCAAAAAATTCTTCGCTTAATTTTTTATAATCTTCCATACAACGATCCTTTCCCATCAAAGCGCTGCCAAACGCTTCATTGTCGGGGTCTGCGTCAGATCCGCTTTGTGCTGCACCGAACAAAGCGTCAGCCGATCCATTCGGGGTGACACCGCAAGCAGTCCCGCTTCCATCAATACGTCCAAAGCCAAACGAAATTTACAGTAATTCACATACGAAGCAAGATAGGACAAATAATAGCGGTCAATATCCGATGACGCGCCGTTCGTTTGGCGAAGCATACGATACACCTGCGCCACCTCTTCGCGGGTGAGCGTCATCCGCGGCCGAACCGATGCCGGCAGCTGTTCGCCGCGCCGGAACATTTCATACACCGTCCAGGCATTGTGATACGCCTTTTGATCAAACGACACCGGATGCAGATCCTTGACCTGCACCGAAAGATATTCTCTTCCCTGATAGGGATTGATGGTCACCTGCGCCAACACGTCGAGCACCGATCCAACCGGATAGCCCAGCTGCTCGGCCGTTGTGCGAAAACACATCGCCGTCATCGTGAGCGAACCAAACTGAAATTTCAAGCGCAGGTGCTTTCCTTCCGACACCGGAATGATGTCCAACAGTTTTGCCTGGGGCAATACAAAAAGCGGCTGCTGGTTTTCTGCGCCAAACGGTTCCAGACACTGAAGCGATCGAATTTGTTCCAGCGTCAGTTCTTCCGGGGAAAGCACCTTATCCACTGTGTAAGTAAAGGTGGGCATCACCCGCGCCGTCTGGGCGGCATATTGTTCCAGCGACGACTTAAACGTCGGGAAATCTTCTTCCTTGAGTGTAAAGCCCGCGGCCTGTGTGTGGCCGCCGTAGCGCATCAGCGTTTCCTGGCAAGCCGACAGCGCCTGAAAAAGCGAAAAACCGGGCACACTCCGTCCGGAACCGATGAGCACACCGTCTTCCAGTTCCATCAACAAATTGGGCTTTCCGTATTGTTCCAGCACGCGGGAGGACACAATGCCGATGACCCCATGAGGCCACCCCTCGCCGTAAAACGTCAGCACCCGATCCAGGAGCGCTTCCGGATGAGCGGCAATCTGCGCGTCGATCCCTTCAAAAATATGTTCTTCTTCCTCTTTGCGTTTTTGATTGAGCGATTCCAGCTTCTGCGCCAAAAGCACTGCTTCTTCGCTCGAATCGGTCAGCAGCAAATTCGCGGCCAGCGATGCATCGTCCATCCGGCCGGCGGCATTGATGCGGGGTGCCAATCCAAAAGCAATCGACTGTGCGTTCAGTTTCTCCGGAGAGATGCCCGCCTGTTCCATCAACGTCGCGAGTCCCAAATTTTGACCCAAGCGCAAAATTTCCATCCCGGCGAGCACCAGCGAGCGGTTTTCTCCCAACAGGGGAACCAGATCCCCCACCGTGCCCAGTGCAACCAAATCACCAAACTGTTCCATCACGCCGTCGTAATCTGAACCTTCCATCGCCGCGATCAGCTTAAACGCCACCCCGACGCCCGCCAAATCCTTAAAGGTACTGGGGCAGTCTTTGCGATGAGGATTCACCACTGCATCCGCAGGCGGCAGTTCTTCCCCCACCTGATGATGGTCGGTCACCAGCACACGCATGCCAAGCTGTTTGGCCAGACGGATTTCCTCGTGTGCCGAAATGCCGTTGTCCACCGTGACAATGAGCTGGGTGCCTTTTTGTGCAAGAAAGCGCACCGCATCCGCATTCATGCCATATCCTTCCCGGATACGGCTGGGAATATAATAATCGACCTCAGCCCCCAAAGCGCTCAGGTACATCAAAAGCATTGCCGTCGAAGTCACGCCGTCGCAGTCATAGTCCCCGTAGATGGTGATCTTTTCCCCGGCGTCCACCGCCTCCTGCAGCAGCGACACCGCCTCTTCCATATCGGCAAGAGCAAACGGGTCTTCGAGTTCCATCGAGGAATACAAATATTGCTGCACCTGCCGTTCACTTCTGCAGCCGCGATTGACGAGTATTTCCGCCGCAAGCGGCGGCAACCCGCAGGTCTTCGCCAAAATGGCCGAAAGCTTGCGATCTTCTTTCGGCAGCATCCATGTTTTTATCGGCATGACAGGCATTCCTCCAATCGTTATTCTTTTTTATTTTATCATGATTGCCGTTTTTTGACAAGCCTGCACCGCCGAAAAAGCCGCCTCGCTTGGAGGCGGCTTTTTCCTTTACAGCGCTTCTTCCCGCGCAATTTCACGCACGGCCCGTACAGCTTCGTCAATCTCTTCGATCGTATTGGAAATCGAAAAAGAAAAGCGCACCGTTCCCTGTTTTTGTGTTCCAAGTGCTTCGTGCATCCGCGGCGCACAGTGCGCGCCGGGACGCGTCGCAATGCCGTATTCCTCCGCCAGCCAATCGGCCACTTC
>CALXIC010000100.1 GCA_944388265.1 uncultured Clostridia bacterium
GCTTCACAAACCGATAATCACCGGATGTATAAATTTCTGTAATGATACCAATCAGCAATCCGACAATCAAGCCTGCAACCACCGCAATGGCCGCCGAAAAATTCCCGAAAAAGAAATGGCTCATCACAAAAGAGAAAACAACGACTAAAATACTCGATACATAGGATGCCATTTTCAGCGCACGATGCGGATTGGAATGCTCATCGCCGCGTACAAAAAAGCACCCAATGATGGAAGCTGCGACGCCGATCGCCGCAATGACCAGCGGAAACAACGCACCGGTTGCGGCGGAAACGCCAATCCCAAGGGTGATGGCCGAAACCAGCGAACCAACATAAGATTCAAACAAGTCCGCACCCATCCCGGCAACATCGCCGACGTTATCGCCGACATTGTCCGCGATGACCGCAGGGTTGCGCGGATCATCTTCCGGAATGCCTGCTTCTACTTTACCGACCAAATCCGCACCGGCATCAGCAGCCTTGGTATAAATCCCGCCGCCGACACGCGCAAAGAGTGCGATCGAAGAAGCTCCAAGAGAAAAACCAAACAACAAATCCGCATTACCGGTGATCCAATAAATCACCGAAACGCCGAGAAGGCCAAGCCCTACGACCGACATGCCCATCACGGCGCCGCCGGAAAACGCAGCGATCAGCGCACGGTTCATGCCGCTTTCTTTCGCCGCATTCGCCGTACGAACATTTGCCTTGGTGGCAACCGTCATACCAATATACCCGGCACAGGTACTCAGCAGCGCGCCAATCAGGAAATTCACCGCCGTAACCCAGTTGCCGATCCCAAATCCAATCAAGAGGAACAAGACGCCTACAAATACAATCAAAATCTTGTATTCAGCCATCAAAAAGGCATGCGCCCCGTCGCTTATTGCAGCGGAGATTTCTTTCATGCGATCGCTTCCTGGTTTTTGTCTTGTGACCCGCATGGTCAGAACAAACGCAAATGCCAATGCGGCTACCGATAGAATCGGTGCAAAAATGATCCATTGACTCATAAAGAAAACCCCCTATCCCTTCTCATATATATGGATGATATATATGAAATATATATTAATATTAACATATATTCTGTCGATTTTCAATGGGACTTCAACAAAATAGTCCCCGCAATGCGGGGACTATCCTCTATTCATTATCATTATTACCACACCAAGATCTTATAAATGATTTTACTGAATCATTTTTGTTCAAATGAAAATAAAACATTCTTATTCCACCGCAATTTGCCAAGCGGTGCGAAGCGGGAAAATGGATAAATCCGACCCGTCCCGGCGTTCGTTGGTCATGCGTACTTCTGTGATTTGACTATTTTCATACGTTTTATAATAATAGCTGGCGGTTTTGGCGTTGATGCAACAGGAATATGTGGTACAATCGCACTTCCCTTCCGGCGTTAAGACGGTGCCCTTTACCATGGCAACCGCATCCAAAATATGAAACACCTGAGAAACCATCGATTGCTCCGTCGGTTCACAGCGGCTGTTTTCCTTGCAGAAAACGGTTTTCACAAATCGGGAAGCCGGTGAAAAATCGCCCGGTATGCCAATGGCTCCCCCACCCTGCCCAAACGGCGTCAAGGAAAGCGAGCCGCTCAAGCGATTTTCGGGATACGCCGCCGACAAGTGCAAATATTGCCGGACATTTTCCAGATGAAACGGAAACGGCGGATTGTTCGTCAAAACACCATAGGGATTATCGTACAGCTGCATGCCGGCACGGGTGCATTCCACCGTCAAACTTCCCGTAGCGTCCGCAAACAGCCAATGCAAAGGCGCCACTGGCAATGCGTCGGAAAACGGAAGATCGACCACATCGAGCGAAAGCAGCAATTTTTTCGCTTCTGCCAATGTCGAACAGCGGCCAAGCAGATACAACAGGAGTTCGTAAGGCGCCACCGCCTGTTTTTGAGTTTCCTCTTCCTTTCGATAATACGCATTTCCCGGGAAATTGAGCCCGGCGGCGCAAAGTCCTTTTTCATTGACGGCTTCTGCATAAAGCGGGTAGCCATCGGTGACATTTGCCATGCCGATCATCGCATAATGAGACGCCATGGGTTCCATCCGCCGAAACGTCAGCGGAAAATGACGCGGTGTGATGACGACCGATTCTCCAAACGAATATTCGAGATCGAGATTCCGCCCAAAATAAAGCGGATCATTCGAAAAGGTAAATGCTGTACACATCTGGAATTCTCCTTTCCAACTAGGCTGATATCATTAGTGTAGTCCATGTATGAAACGTTATACGAACGGTGATTTGCAAACGGAATACAGTGCATGAAGCATCGGGCCATGATAATACGTCGCCTCAAACTCCCCTTCTCTGGTCATACCGATGCTTTGTGCCACGCGAATGGACGCCTGATTATCTGCTTTAATGATCGAATACACGTTGGATGCATGCAAAACTTCAAACGCATAGCGCTTACAAGCTTCGGCCGCTTCACGCGCATAGCCATGATGCCATGCGTTTTGTTTGAGCAAATACCCAATTTCCAGCACCTGCCGGTCACGGTAGGGCTGCATCGTAAGCCCCGCCTGCCCCACCATTTCTCCGGTGGATTTTAACACGAGTGCCCACAGTCCAAAACCGTCCTGCTGATAACGCCTTCTCTGACGCAGCAGCCAGTTTTGCACGTCATCATCCGAAAAATCATGTTCATACGCATACATCACCGCAGGATTTTGCAGCATCTCTGAAAGGTCCGAAATATCATGCGGCCAAAGTTCCCGAACAATCAGCCGGTCGGTTTCCATGATTTTTCGATTCGGTTTTTCCATCACAAAATTGGTTAATAGTACATCGTTACGCTCCACCTGCTGCGGACGGACGACTTGATAACCGCGATGCTCGAAAAAAGGTTTTGCCGTGATGGAAGCGTGTGTCTCAATGGTTCCATCGGCGCAAAGTTCCAGCCGGCTGCAAAGCGCGGATGCAATCCCCTGACCTTGGTACTCGTGATGCACATACAGCCGATCCAAATAGCCATCGGCAGAAATATCGCCAAATCCGACGATTTGATCCCCACAAAGCGCTACCAAAGTCGTATGTTCCAAAAATGACTCGTTCCATTTTGCCAAATCCACCTGCCCAGTTGCCCAGGCATTTAACTGCTCGTCCGAATAATCCCGGCGATTGACCGTATGCACGGTATCATAAAAAAGTTTTGCC
>CALXIC010000101.1 GCA_944388265.1 uncultured Clostridia bacterium
AAAGCGCGCAGCCAATACGGTCATCCAGCGCTTTCCCTTTCAAATATCCATGACCGAATGCGCGGCATTCGCCCAAAAACACCACAGGATCTCCCGGCATGGCGATCGCTTCTGCTTCTTCTTTGGAAGAAGCGCCGACATCCAGGAACATGTCTTCCACTGCGACCGATTTTCCGCGTTCGTCCGCCGTCTGCTGGTGCATGGCCTTGGTTCCGATGACGCCCCTGTGCCCGGTTTTCGAAAGATAGACCGAACGGCCAAGGATCACACGCCGGTCAATTCCGCCAACCGTGGTGAATTTCAAATATCCTTCTTCGGTAATATGCGTCACAATCAAGCCCACTTCATCCATATGAGCCGCGATCATCAATTTTTTAGGAGCGGGTTTTCCAGGCTTTTCGCAAATCAGCGAACCAAGCGCATCCACATGCATGGTGCAGATACCATTCAGCTGTTCTTCAATATAAGCGCGAACGGCATCTTCTTCGCCCGAAATTCCGGGAATCGATGCCAAAGCTTTTATTTGTTCCATCATTTCGCGCACCCTCCATAAGTCTTCGCATAAGCCGCCAGCAAATTTGCGACCGCATCCAAATCCCGAAGATCAATCATCTCTACCGGCGTATGCATATATCGCTGAGGGATTGACACCAATCCAGCGGACACTCCGCCGCGGATCACCTGCAGAGCATCGGCATTTGTTCCGGTAGAGCCTCCCATCACTTCCAAATGATAGGGGATATTTTCTTCTTTTGCCAATTCAATCAGTTGATTGGTCACCGATTTTGACAGGAAGGGAGACCGGCCGATCAGCGCACCTTCGCCCAGCGGGAAAGTGGTATACGGTTTTGCATCGGGAGTCGTTGCAAAACTAACGTCGACGGAAATGGCACAATCCGGATGACAATTCCATCCACCCATTTTGGCACCGCGCAGACCAACTTCTTCCTGTACGCTAAAGAGTACATCCAACCCGCACGAGAGTTTCGCGTCCTTCAACCGTTCCAATGCCATCAAAATTGCTGCACAGCCGCTGCGATCATCCAGTGCCTTCGAAGAAACTCTTGTTTCAGACAAAACATGAAAACCGGAAGGAAACACCACAACATCGCCGGGTTCCACCAACTGTTCCGCTTCTTCTTTGGTACAGCCGATGTCGATCGAAATATCCGATACTTCCGGGGCTTTGTCTTCCCCTCCGTCGGACAGATGCGGCGGAATGGTCGAAACAATGCCATGAACCGGTTCTTTGCCCAAAACCAGCACTTCCTGAGCCAACAATAAACGGCGGTCAATTCCGCCGCAGGCGGCGACTTTCAAAAATCCGTCTGCGGTAATTCCAATAACAACCAATCCGATTTCATCCAGATGAGCTTCCAACAAAAGCGTGGGTTCCCCTTCTTTTGCCGAGCGGATATGGGCATAGACGTTTGCATAATCGTCCGACCAAACCGATTCCGCATAAGGTTTTAAAGCATTCATCGCAACTTCTGCGGCAGCATGTTCCGAACCGGACACGCCATGCGCTGTGCAGAGCGATTCCAATAATTGCAACGTTTCCATAGGGTACTCCTTATTTTAAACCATTGACAATGCGTTTAAAATGATGGCCGCGCTGTTCAAAATTCAAATACAAATCAAAACTTGCACTTGCCGGCGACAGCGTAACCACGTCTCCGGGCTGAGCCAACGCGCGTGCCTGTTCAACTGCTTCTTCCAACGTAGAGACATGCACAATTTTCAGCTGTTCGGGAGAATAGCCCGGATAATCCGTGACCGCTTTTTCAATTTTGGAAGCGGTAGCACCGAGCAAAATCAATACTTTGACCTTTTCGTTGACGCTCTGTGCCAACGGTTCATACGGAATGTGCTTATCATAACCGCCTGCGATCACGATCAGTTTCTGGTTGAAAGAATTCAAACCGGCAATCGTACGCGTCGGGCTAGTAGCGATGCTGTCGTTGTAATACCGCACGCCGTCCAGTTCGCGTACCAATTCAATGCGGTGCTCCACCCCGCCGAATTCATGAGCAATCTTGCGGATGGTTTCCAAAGAAACTTCTTCTCCGACTGCTGCAATCGCCGTCAAATAGTTTTCGACGTTGTGAATCCCCGGAATTTTGATTTCATTCATCGGCAAAATTTCCGTTTCTACCCCGCGAATGACGCGCATCAGCATGCCATCCTCACGCAGATAGGTGCCGTTTTGCGGTTTTTCACGGCGCGAGAACCAGGACAGCTGACCGCGCACCAGCGGCTGCATGCCGCGCGTAATCTCATTATCCAGATTCAAAACCGCACGGGAAAAAGCGCTCTGGTGCAGCAAAATATTGGTTTTTGCATCAATGTATTCCTGCATATCCTTGTGCACGTCGAGATGGTTCGGCGCCACGTTGGTCACCACCGCGACATCGGGTGACTGGCGCATGGAAATCAGTTGGAAACTGGAAAGTTCCACAACTGCAACATCTTCTTCACCCATTTCTTCGATTTGCGGCAAAAGCGCTTTTCCGATGTTGCCGCCCAGATAGACCTTTTTACCTTCCGCTTTCAAAAATTCGCTGATGAGCGTGGTCGACGTCGTTTTTCCGTCCGATCCGGTCACCGCATAAATGCGGCAGGGGCAATATTCAAAGAAAGTTTCCATTTCCGAGGTAACCACCACCCCGGCATCTCTTGCTGCCTGCAAAGCGGGAGAATTCCAATTCATGCCCGGCGTGCGGTAAACGACATCCGCTTCGGTCAAGTGATCCAAATAACCCTCACCGGTAATAAAGCGGACACCGAGCGAGCAAAGATGCTCAAAATGTTCCGGATACGCTTTGGACAATTCTTCCTGCGATTTTTTATCGACCACCGTGCAGTCGATGCCTTTTTCGCAAAATTGAACAATGACTCCATAGTTGGTGACGCCCATGCCGATGAAATATACCTTTTTGTTTTGAAGCTGCTGGAAAAATGCAGCGATTGATCGTTTCATAACAGAAAACTCCTTACTTGAATTTCTGGGTTTATATCCAATAGATTATTATAGCCGTTTTGTGCGCAGAGTGCAAGTGATTTTCAAAATCCTGCAAGATCATCCAAAACACTGCGGCAAGTATTTCAAAGCTTTATCCCATTCACCAAAATCACGCAGTT
>CALXIC010000102.1 GCA_944388265.1 uncultured Clostridia bacterium
CGGGCGCGGCCGGGACGAGTGCTTACACGTCAAAGGTCTGTCGCTGATGCGCTGGATCGGTGCAAACTCCTTCCGCACCAGCCACTACCCCTACGCCGAAGAGATGTACCGCCTGTGCGACCGCGAAGGCATCGTCGTGATCGACGAAACGCCCGCCGTGGGCATCAGCGCCGGCAGCAGCGTGGACCCCTACCAGGCGATGAACATCCGCGCCCATCACGAAGAGGTGCTGCGCGGCATGATTGCGCGGGACAAAAACCACCCCTGTGTCGTGATGTGGTCGCTCGCCAACGAACCGGACACCGAAAGCTTCCCCGATTCCGCCTACGATTATTTTTGGCCGCTCTATGAGCTGGCGCATGCCCTCGACCCGCAAAACCGCCCCGTCACGGTGGTGGGCTGTCAAAACGATTACCGGCGCGACCGCGTACTCCCGGCGATGGACGTCTGCTGCATCAACCGCTACTACGGCTGGTACAACCTGTGCGGCAATCTGGACGCCGCCTGCGACGCGTTAAACATCGAACTCGATTACTGGCAGACGGTGGGAAAACCGGTGATGTTCACCGAATACGGCGCCGACACCTACCCCGGACTGCACCAGACCCACGGCGAAATGTTCAGCGAAGAATTCCAGCTGGATTATTATGCCCGCATCGACGCCGAAATCGACAAACGCCCCTTCTTCATCGGGGAACAGCTCTGGAACTTTGCCGATTTTGCAACCATTCAGGGAATTATGCGGGTGGACGGCAACAAAAAAGGCATCTTTACCCGCGACCGCCGGCCGAAGCTCGCCGCGCATTTCCTGCGCAGCCGCTGGCATGACATTCCGGACTTTGGCTACAAACAGGCCGATGAAGGGAAGGGCGCAAAATGACCCTTGCCGATTCCTCCACCGGGTCGGATTGGGTGGGCTGGATCGTGCTTTTGGTGCTGCTTGCCCTCTCCCTTGTCCTCCTCTCAGGGCGCGGCGCTTTTCTGATTGCGGGCTACAACACCGCATCCAAAGAAACACGCGACCAATACAACGCCAAAAAGCTCTGCCGGGTCACCGGCGGCGGGTTGTTTTTGATCGTCCTTTTGATCGGCGCGATGCTTTTGTGGCAAAGCATCCTGCCGGTTTCTTCCCTTTGGGTGTTTGGTGTGCTGATCGTCCTCGATGTGGTGGGTATGATTGTGCTGTTAAACACCATCTGCAAAAAATAAAAGACCGCCTGCGCATGCAGGCGGTCTTTGTTTGTAAAGATTCCGCTTTCTGCGGAAAGCGGCCAAAGGCGCTGCCTTTGGAAACCACAAACCTTTGAAAAGGTTTGATCGAAATTTTTATTTGCTTCACATTTCCTGTGAACCAATCAAAAAACCGCCTGCGCATGCAGGCGGTTTTTTCGCATCTTACATCCGTTTGACCGACTCGATGCCCAGCACATCCAGCTGCTTTTGCAGCATCCGGCTGGTGAGGCGGCAAAGGCTGATCCAGTTTTGCTGTTTCACCGGATCGCTTTCGGTTGCAATATGGTTGTCGTGATAAAAGCTCGAGAAGAGGTTTGCGAGCTTATACGCGTTTTCGCAGATGTAGTTCGGCGCTTTTTCGTCCAGCGCATGGGTGAAGACTTCGCCCGTCTGGAGAATGTTCAACAGCATATCCCGTTCCGCATCGGTGTAAACACCGCTGAGGGTGATCGGCGCGCGGTCATCCACGCCCAGTTTTTCCAAAATGGAATGGATGCGGGTAATCGTATAGAGCAGATAGGTGCCCGTTTTGCCCTCAAACGACAAAAAGCGGTCGAGGTCAAAGATGTAGTCTTTGGAACGATGGTTGATGAGGTCGCCGAATTTGATGGCGGCAATGCCCACCTTGCGGGCGGTGTCGCGCTGTTCTTCGGCGGACACAAACGAAGACTGGTTCATCTTTTCGGCCGCGGCATCTTCCACCGTCGCGAGCAGATCGGACAGACGCATCACGCCGCCGTCGCGCGTTTTATACGGTTTGCCGTCGCTGCCGTTCATCGTACCGAAGCCCAGGAAGGAGAGTTCGCAGTCTTCCGGCACCAGATGCGCCTTGCGCGCACAGCGGAACACCTGCGTAAAATGCAGACCCTGGCGCTTATCGACCACATACCAGATCGCGGCGGGATGGAAATCCTCTTCGCGCTGGATGATGGTGGCAAGGTCGGTCGTCGCATAGATGTTGGAGTTGTCCGACTTTTTGATGATGACGGGCGGCACCGGCGCTTTGTCGTCCGGTTCTTCCACGTCGACCACCTGCGCGCCTTCGCTTTCATGCAGCAGGTTTTGTTCGCGCAAGGTAGCAAGCAGCGGTTCGACATACGCTTCGGCGTTGCTTTCGCCGTACCAGAGGTCAAAATCGACGCCGAGCTTTTCATAGCTTCCCTTCAAATCGGCGATGGACACCCGCAGAATTTCCTGCCAAAGCGCGGTGCAGCCGGGGTTTCCGGTTTGCAGTTCAAAGGTCATGCGGTGCGCTTTTTCGGCAAACGCTTCGTCGGTCTTGCTCTTTTTGCTGGCAAACGGATACACTTCGTTCAACAGATCCACGTCCAGCGCCGGGACTTTTTCGGTGTTCGGGTCAAAATCCGCGGCAAAGCAGCGCCATTCGGGATGGCGTTCGGACAGTTCGGCAATGACCAGCCCGATCTGCAAACCCCAGTCGCCCAGATGCACGTCCGCCACGACCCGATAGCCCATCGCGCGGGCGATGCGCTTGAGGGATTCGCCGATGATCGCCGAGCGCAGATGCCCGATGTGCAGCGGTTTGGCAACGTTCGGTCCGCCGTAGTCCATCACGATGGTGGGGGCGTTTTCCGCCTGCGGAATGCCGAGCGTTTCGCTTGCCGCCAAAGCGGTCGCCTCTTTCGCCAAATGTTCATCCGACAGCGTCAGATTCAAAAAGCCGGGTTTGACCATCTCGACTTTCGAGAAGATCGGTTCATCCTGCAATTTTTTTGCCACTTCATCGGCAATCATAAACGGCGCTTTGTGGTAAAGCTTGGCGCCCGTGAGCGCGCCGTTGCACTGAAACTGGCACAAATCCGGACGGTTCGACACCCCTACCCGGCCAAGCGCCGGATCGTAGCCGCACGCTTCAAACGCGGCGGAAACCAGATCGGTCAGCTGCTGTAACATCGTTTTCATCGAAGTCCCTCCATCAGTCATCAGAATCGAGCTTGAGCACCGCCATAAACGCATCCGGCGGCACCGAAATGCTGCCCAGCTGGCGCATCTTCTTTTTGCCCTCTTTTTGC
>CALXIC010000103.1 GCA_944388265.1 uncultured Clostridia bacterium
CTGGTCGCCGTTGGTGACGATGGTGTAATCGTTCCACACGCGCACCGGATAGTAGATGATCAACGACGGGTCCACCATCTTCGAAGGGTCAAACGCTTCGGTTTTCATCTCGTCGCCCACCATCGTAAAGACGCGGTTGCGGGAATTCACGCTGCGGCCCATGATAAAATAAGCCAGCACCGCATGTTCGCCGTCGGCATGTTTGCCCACGACAATGCCGCGGCCGGGATAGCTGTTCTGGCGCAGATCTGCCGCCAAGTCCATCAAATTCATAGCAGTTCTCCTTATTCCTTCACAACGGCAAGGCCGTCGATGATCTCAATCTGATCGTTGCAGAAGAGCGCCGCCGCTTTGGGCAGCAGCTTCCATTCCGCTTCTTCCATGACGCGGCGCTGGAGGATTTCCGGCGTGTCGCCGTTTTTCACCGCCACCGCTTGCTGCAGAATGATCGGGCCGCCGTCGCATTCCGAGGTGACAAAGTGCACGGTCGCCCCCGTCACCTTGACCCCTTTGGCAAGTGCGGCTTCATGTACATGAAGCCCATAATATCCCTTGCCGCAAAACGACGGGATGAGCGCCGGATGAATGTTGATCATGCGATACGGGAACGCATCGCAGACTGCTTCATCCAAAATGGTCATAAATCCGGCATAGATCACCAGATCCGCCTCTTCTTCGAGCAGCAAATCGCGCATGGCAATACTGTACGCATGGACATTGTCGTATGCCTTGCGTTCCAGCACTCTGGTGGGAACGCCGTGTTTTTTCGCACGTTCGAGAGCGTACACGCCCGGTTTGGAAGCGATGACGCAGGTAATCTTCCCGTTTGGAATTTCCCCGCGCGCCTCAGCGTCCAGCAGCGCCTGCAAATTGGTGCCGCCGCCGCTGACTAAAACGACTATCTTTTTCATCGCCGCCTCCGTTTATGCAAAGAGCACCGAACCGTCGCCTTCTACCACTTCGCCCAGGACAAAGGCCTGTTCGCCGGCGGCGTTGAGCGCTGCGATCGCGGCGTCCGCCGTTTCCTTCGAAACGGCCATGCACATGCCGACACCCATGTTGAAGGTGTTGAACATGTCGCGTTCCGGAATGCTGCCGGTTTTGGCAATCAAGTCAAAGATCGGAAGCACCGGAACCGCTGCGCGGTTGATCTTCGCCGAGCAGCCTTCTTTGAGCATACGCGGAATGTTTTCATAAAAACCGCCGCCGGTGATGTGAGAAATCGCCTTCACATCCGCCGCTTCAATCGCTGCGAGCACCGGTTTGACGTACAAACGGGTCGGTTTTAAGAGCGCTTCACCCAGCGTGCAGCCGAGTTCTTCGTAATAGGTTTCCAGTTTTTCGCGGGTGAGTCCAAAGACCTTGCGCACCAGCGAAAAGCCGTTGGAATGCACCCCGGAGGAAGCAATCCCGACGATCACATCGCCCGGCTGCATCGACGATCCGTCGATGATCTTTTCTTCATCGACGACGCCCACCGTAAAACCGGCCAAATCGTAATCGTGTTCCGGCATGACGCCCGGATGTTCTGCGGTTTCACCGCCGATGAGCGCGCAGCCCGACTGCACGCAGCCTTCGGCAACGCCCTTGACGATTTCCGCAATCTTTTCCGGATAGTTTTTGCCGCAGGCAATGTAATCGAGGAAGAAGAGCGGTTTCGCCCCACAGCAAACCACGTCGTTGACGCACAGCGCAACGCAGTCAATGCCGATGGTGTCGTGTTTGTCCAAAAGCATGGCTGCAACCAGCTTGGTGCCTACGCCGTCGGTGCCGGAAACCAGCACCGGCTTTTTCATGCCGGACAGATCCGGCGCAAACAGACCGCCGAATCCGCCAATGCCGGAAACCACTCCGGGAATGGTCGTACGCTTGATGTGTTCTTTCATCAGTTCCACCGACTGATAACCCGCCGTCACGTCGACGCCGGCGGCTTTATAGCTTTCGCTGAAGCTGTTGTTATTCATCGTTGTTCTCCCTTTCGTTCTTCGCCATTTCCCGTTTTTTCATCGCTTTCGGCGACTGCGAAAGCGGCAGTTCAAACCGGTTTTTGCCGCTGGTTTTGGGCGGATCGACCGGATAGTTTCCGGTAAAGCAGCCGTTGCAAAAGCCGCAGCGCGCGGTATCTGCAATATGATTGACGCCTTCCACACTCAAATAGCCCAGCGAATCGGCGCCGATATATTCCGCAATTTCTTCCACCGACATTTTGCATGCGATGAGATTATCCTTGCTGTCAATGTCGGTACCAAAGAAGCATTCGCTGATAAACGGCGGACTGGAAACGCGCATATGCACTTCCTTCGCCCCAGCGTCACGCAAGAGTTTGACGATCTTGCCGCTGGTAGTTCCGCGCACGATGGAGTCGTCCACCAAAATCACGCGCTTGCCGGCAACGGTGTTTTTCACCGCGTTGAGCTTGATCTTCACGGCGTCTTCGCGTTCATTCTGGGTCGGTTTGATAAAGGTACGTCCGACGTAGCGGTTTTTGATGAGGCCCACCGCATACGGAATTCCCGATTCGCGGGCATAGCCCATCGCCGCTTCCAGACCGGAGTCCGGACAGCCGATGACAACGTCTGCGTCCACCGGACATTCTTTCGCTAAAATCGCCCCGGCATTGTAACGGGCGCGCTGTACGCTGCATCCGTCGATGTGGGAATCCGGACGCGCAAAATACACAAATTCAAACACGCACAGATGACCTTTGCTGCCGCAGTGGGTGCGGATGGATTCCATCTTTCCGTTTTCGCGCACAATGACGATTTCGCCCGGATCGACGTCGCGGACAAATTCTGCGCCGATGGTATCGAGCGCACAGCTTTCGGAAGCAAACACAATCGCCCCGTTGGAGCGGCGTCCGATGCAGAGCGGACGGAAACCTTCCGGATCGCGCGCAGCGATGAGCTTCGTGGCACTCATCATGACCAGCGAGTAGGCGCCCTTAATGTCGTACATCGCCGCTTCGAGCGCACGTTCAATCGACGGCGCCGTGATGCGGTGTTTGGTGATGGTATAGGCGATGGTTTCGGTATCGTTGGTGGTGTGGAAGATGGCACCTTCCAGCTCGTATTTTTCCCGCAGTTCCATCGCGTTGACCAGATTGCCGTTGTGAGCAAGCGCCATCGGCCCTTTGACATGCCGGATGACCAAAGGCTGCGCGTTGTGGCGCGCCGACTGGCCGGTAGTGGAATAGCGCACATGGCCGATGGCCATGGTGCCGTTGCCCAATTTTTCAAAGCGGGCTTCGTTGAACACATCCGGCACCAGACCAAGGTCACGGTGATAGTGCATCAACCCGTCGTTGTTGACGGCAATGCCGCAGCTTTCCTGGCCGCGGTGCTGCAATGCGTACAGTGCAAAATAGGTGGTTTTTGCCACATTCGCGGTCTGCGGCTCCCAAACGCCAAATACGCCGCATTCTTCGTGAAGTGAATCGAACATAATATCTCCTTTGCAAAGGGTCCTCACGGACCCGAATCATTGGGGGAAAATTATTCGCCCATCAGACGGCGCATCACTTCTTTGTATGCGTCTTCTTCACCGCCCATGTCGCGGCGGAAACGGTCTTTGTCGAGTTTTTCGCGGGTGTCGGCATCCCAGAAGCGGCAGGTATCCGGAGAGATTTCGTCCGCCAGCACGATGGTGCCATCCGACAGACGGCCAAATTCCACTTTGAAGTCCACCAGAATGATGTTGCATTTTTCGAGCATGTAGTTTTTCAAAAATTCGTTGACCTTGAAGGTGTAATCGGTGATGGTATCGATTTCTTCTTTGGTCGCCCATTCCATCGCCACGATGTCGTACTGGTTGCAGAACGGATCGCCGAGCGCGTCGTCTTTGTAGCAGAATTCGATGATCGGACAAGCCAGGGTTTTGCCTTCTTCCACGCCATAGCGTTTCGAGAAGGAACCGGCAGCGAGGTTGCGGACAATGACTTCCAGCGGAACGATGGAGCATTTTTTGACAACCGTTTCACGGTCGGACAGTTCTTCGACAAAATGAGTCGGCACGCCGTATTCTTCTTCCAATTTCTTCATCATGAAGTTGGACATCCGGTTGTTGATGATGCCTTTGTCATGAATGGTGCCTTTTTTCGCGCCGTTTCCAGCGGTTGCATCGTCTTTATAATCGACAATCAAGAGTTCCGGGTCTTCGGTGGTCCAAACTTTTTTTGCTTTTCCTTCGTACAGCTGCGATACTTTTTTCATAACTAATTCCTCCTGATAGTAACGATAGATTTCTTTACGATGAATGATTTAAGCGTTCAGGGTTTCCTGAAGCTTTTGATCCTTTGCGCGGACACCGGCAGTCATTTCTGCACGGTTGTCGTCGAGTTTTTTCGCCAGCGTTTCATCCGCCAGTGCGAGCATCTGCATAGCGAGCACCGCTGCGTTTGCAGCTCCATTGATGGCAACCGTTGCCACCGGAATACCGGACGGCATCATGACCGTCGAAAGCAGAGCGTCCATGCCGTCAAGCACCGACGATTTCAGCGGAACGCCGATGACCGGAAGCGTGGTCTGCGCCGCCAATGCGCCAGCCAGATGCGCTGCCATTCCAGCACCGGCAATGATCGCACCGAATCCGTTTTGTTTCGCGTTTTGCGCAAATTCCATTGCATCCGCAGGCGTGCGGTGCGCCGACATGATGTGCATTTCGTAACCGACGCCAAACTCTTTGAGCTTGTCCACGGCTTTCATCATCACCGGAAGGTCGCTGTCACTGCCAAGAATAACCGCCACTTTTTTCGCTTCTGCCATAGTAAAAATCCTCCTTAAAAAAGAAAAAAGGCTGCAAGAAACTTGCAGTCTTATCCTTAACGAACCTTGCAGGAATTCCCGAGGATGTACAAAATGGTTGCTCTGCGCCCTTTGAAACAGAATCGGTTCCAACGGTGCAGAAAATCCATAACCATGCTCCTCTCTGAGTTCCTGGGTCATTTCATGTTCATTATATCGGATTCACAAGAATTTTACAAGACACACCAAAAACAAATTTCAAACCCACTTTTTGAACGTTCATAGGCATTTTGCCGAAGAAAAATGCCGGTTCCGAAGAACCGGCATTTGACAATTTCTGGAATTATTCACCAAAAACGGCTTTGTAGTCCGCCTGGAATTTTTCAATCCCCTGATCGGTCAGCGGATGTTTGGTCATCTGTTCGATGACTTTGTACGGAACCGTTGCAATATCAGCACCAGCCAGTGCGCAGTCGGTCACATGGATCGGGTTGCGGACAGAAGCTGCGATGATTTCGGTTTCCAAACCATAGATCTGGAAGATTTCAGCGATGGTGCGGATCAGATCGATGCCCGGCTGAGAAATGTCGTCCAGACGGCCGAGGAACGGGGAAACGTAAGTAGCGCCTGCGCGAGCAGCCAGAAGTGCCTGGTTTGCCGAGAACACCAGCGTCACGTTGGTTTTGATGCCTTCCGAAGCGAGAACTTTCACAGCTTTCAGGCCTTCTACGGTCATCGGGATTTTGACGACCATGTTCGGGTGAATCGCAGCGATTTCGCGGCCTTCTTTGATCATGCCTTCTGCATCAACGGTGGTCGCTTTGACTTCGCCGCTGATCGGGCCGTCAACGATCGAGGTGATTTCTTTGATGACTTCGTTGAAGTCACGGCCTTCTTTTGCGATCAAGGACGGGTTGGTGGTAACGCCGCAGATGACGCCCATATCATTTGCTTTGCGAATATCATCGACATTCGCGGTATCCACGAAAAATTTCATGCAAACTTCCTCCTAATTCTGAGCAACTAAGCTCTTCGTTCGGTTAAATTATACAACATATCCCCACCAAGGTCAAGCAATTCTTAGAGTTTTTTAATGACTCGTGCAGGATTCCCGGCAACCAGCACATCATCCGGCACGTCGTGCACGACAACACTTCCCGCTGCGACGACCGAGCGGCTGCCAATCGTCACGCCGCTTAAAATCACCGCCGATCCGCCGATCCAAGTATCGTCCCCGATGGTGACGGGACGGGTAAACTGATCCCCCGCCGCGCGGCGCTCGGCGTTGGTAACATGCTCCGCCGTATAGATGGAAACATTGGGGCCAAACAGCACCCGGTCCCCAATCGTGACATCCGCTCCGTCCAAAATGATGCATCCGAAATTCGCAAAAAAATGATGTCCGACGTGGATGTTTTCCCCGAAATCGCAGTGAAACGGCGGTTCGATGCAGATATCCTCCGGCGCGTCCAAGAGCTTTAAAAGCAATTCGGTGCGCGTTTTCCCGTCGCGCGCCGCCGTCTGATTAAACGCATCCGCCAGTTCGTGTCCGCGGTACATTTTTTCCAAAATTTCGGCATCGAAACGGTAGCAAAGCCCCGCTTTCATCTTTTCGTACTCGGTCATAAAAAATCCCTCCCCGATTCCTTTTTCTTTACTATAAAAGGGATCGGGGAGGTTGTCAATCCTATTTTTCAGCGATTCGACGAATCGTCTTTCGGCACGCCTAATTTTTTCACCCGCCGCACCACGGCGCCTGCGTAATAGCGCGCCACTTTGGTCGGATGGCGCAGGCGGTCCTGAAGTTTTTGCTTGTCCTGCATCGTTTTTTCCAGCTTTTGTTCCAACTTGGCATTTTCTGCTGTGAGTTTGTGGTTTTCCTCTTCCAGCTTCTTGCAGTTGGCTTCCACTTTTCGTTTCTGTGCAATCTGGGTTTGAATGGTCTTTTTAAGCGAAATCTTCTGAAGATTCATCTCCAGTCCGTACTCCTGGCAGCGCTGCAATCCCTCCTGCGGGCTGCACCGCACCATACTGACCACTTCCGGTTCATAGGCTATGGCCGCCATCGCTTGATCGAGCGGAGTTTGGGTGCGGTCCCGCTGTCCGGAATACACCGTTTCCAGACCATTCTTTTCCAGGAAATCCACAAAATGATCGAAGTTTTGCGCATGGCAGCGAAGATGAGAACCGAGATCCACTCTTGCGGCCAAATCCGCAAAATCATCCGTGGACTTGATTTCCTGCGCGGGAATGATTGGGAACTGATGATACTGCAAAAGTTCCCGCATACGGGCATCCTGTGCAATGAACAGCGGCGCACAGCCGTTGAGCACGCCGGCCACGTTGCCGTGCAGACGTCCGCCAATGACAAAATCCTGTTTCGCCATCCAATCAAACCAGCTTGGGACATTGACAAAGAAATGCGTCCGATCTTCACGATACAGACGATGGTCAAGGGTTTTGGGAAAAAGCGGATCGACTGTTCCGCAGTATTCAATCCCTGCGTACAGCAGCAGCAGTTCTTTGATATGCTGCCCGACATAGTAATGATTGGGATAACGATCCAGATTGGCCATGAGCATCTGCATCACCGATTCGGGTGTTTGGTCCGAAAAACTCACCACCACGCGGGAATCCGGGCACAGCTTCGTCGTTCGAAGTGGAGGAAGCTTCCGT
>CALXIC010000104.1 GCA_944388265.1 uncultured Clostridia bacterium
CTATCAGTGGCGCGTTTTGAACGATGCGGAACCGGGCGCCGTTCCGAGCCATGCGATCGAAAACTTTAAGATCGTCGCCGGTTTGGCGGAAGGCGAATTTCACGGATATCAGTTCCAGGACAGCGACCTTGCCAAATGGATGGAAGCTGCTTCCTTCAGCCTGATTTACAAAGACGATCCGACCGTTCGTGAAGAACTGCTCGAAGCCATCGAACTGCTGGAAAAAGCACAGCAGCCGGACGGCTATATGGACACCCATTTCATCCTCACCAAACCGGACCGCAAATGGAAAGAACTGGCGCACGGCCATGAACTCTACTGCGCCGGTCACATGCTGGAAGCTGCCGTTGCGTACTATCAGGTCACGGGTTCCGATCGCTTCATGAAAGTGATGGAAAAACTGGTCGATTTGATCCGCGATACCTTCGGCAAAGAAGAAGGCAAAATCGACGGTTATCCGGGACACGAAGAAATCGAACTGGCGCTGATGAAGGCTTACCGCGCAACGGGCGATAAAAAATACCTCGATCTGGCCGAATACTTCATCTTGAACCGCGGCACCGTTCCGGGCTTCCAGGAAGAAGACCGCTTCAAAGAACTGAAAGCACAGAGCAAAGCGCTGGATGAAGGTTATTATCAGGTGCACAAACCGGTGCTCGAACAGACCACGGCAGAAGGCCATGCGGTGCGTGCGATGTACTTCTACACCGGGATGGCGGATGTTGCGCTCGAAACCGGCAACCAGGATCTGGTGAACACCCTGCACACCCTGTGGAAAAACGTCACCGGACGCCGGATGTATGTGACCGGCGGCGTCGGCTCGCAGGGCGACGGCGAACGCTTCACCATCGACTACGATCTGCCGAACGACACCTGCTACACCGAAACCTGTGCAGCCATCGGCTTGGCGATGTGGAGCCTGCGCATGCTCAAACTCGAACCGAAGGTGGAATACGCCGACATCATGGAACGCGCGCTCTACAACAACGTGCTGAGCGGCATTTCGCAGGACGGCGAACATTACTTCTACGTCAACCCCCTGATGCTCAAACCGGATGTAGCACATTTCCGTCAGGATCATGAATCGGTCGAACCGAGCCGCGTGAAATGGTTTGGCTGCGCTTGCTGCCCGCCCAACGTCATCCGTACGCTGACCGGTCTTGGCAGCTATGTCTACACCCGTCAGGACAACCGCCTCTATCAGCACCTCTACATCGGCAACACGGCAAACTTTGATTTTGACGGCAAAACCGCCACGATCACCAGCACCGCCAACATGCCGTGGGAAGGCAAAGCATCCATCTGCGTGTCGGGCGACGCTTCGTTTGAACTCGCACTGCGCATTCCGTCCTACGCGAAAGATTTCGTGCTGACCAAAAACGGCGCTGCGGTAGAATATGCTGTGGAAAATGGCTATGCCATCGTACAGGCTGCAAACGGCGATCAGTTTGACGTGACCTTTACCATGGAAGCAACCGTGCTGTGCGCAAATCCGCGCGTGACCGAAGACTGCGGCAAAGCCTGCGTGCTGCGTGGTCCGGTGGTTTACTGTGCAGAAGAAGTTGACAACGGCGCACTGCTTCAGGACTTTATCCTCGACGTCACCGCTCCGGTGGAAGTGCAGAAATCCGATCTCTTCGGCGGCATCTGCACGCTGACCGTTTCGGGCAAACGCACCGATCTGTCGAGCTGGACGGAAGATACCCTTTACCAGCCGGTTTCGGCGACGAAAGTACAGCCGGCTTCGATGACCCTGATCCCGTACTTCCTGTGGAACAACCGCGGCGAAGGCGAAATGACGGTGTGGATGAACCGTTAAGGAGGCCCTATGGAACGTTTTACCCGATGCGGCGACGCGCTTTGCTGGCGCGGTAATGGAGAACTTTTGAAAATTGAGCCCTGGGGCGAACACAGCTTTCGTGTCCGTTCCCGCATGATGGGTGATCTGCTGGATTGGGACTATGCCCTGCTGCCGGAAAAACCGGCGGCAGGCGCGGTTTCCATCGACATTTCCGAACAGGAAGCCAGCATTCAAAACGGCAGTCTGCGTGCCGTGGTGGACTATGACCCGTGGTTTCAGAATGTGCGCGTGCATTTTTATGATGAAACCGGCAAACTCTTGCTGGAAGAAGCGCATCATGGCGGCGGCATCAAGCGCTTTGCCCGCCGCTGGAAACCCATTTTGGGCGGCGACTATGAGCTGACGGTAACCTTTAACGGCAACGAAAACGAAAAGATTTTCGGCATGGGTCAGTATCAGCAGGATTATCTGGACTTTAAGCACTCCATCGTCGAACTCAAACAGCACAACACCCAGGCAAGCGTGCCGTTTTATCTCTCCAATCAGGGTTACGGCTTTTTCTGGCACAACCCCGCGGTGGGCCGCGTGACCTTTGCGAAGAACTTTACCGAATGGAAAGCGGAAAGCACCAAGCAGATGGATTACTGGATTACGGCGGGACACACGCCGGCACAGATTGAAGAATCCTATGCCAAGGTGGTGGGCACCGCGCCCATGATGCCGGAATACGGGCTGGGCTTCTGGCAGTGCAAACTGCGCTACTGGAACCAGGAACAGCTTTTGGAAGTCGCGCGCGAATATAAACGCCGCGGCCTGCCGATCGACGTGATCGTCTGCGACTTTTTCCATTGGCCGAAGATGGGGGATTTCCGCTTTGAACCGGAATTCTTCCCCGATCCCAAGGCGATGGTGGACGAACTGCATGAAATGGGCATCGAACTGATGGTTTCCATCTGGCCGCAGATTTCGCTTCAGAGCGAAAACTACGACGAAATGCAGGAACAGGGGCTGTTGGTGCGCACCGAACGCGGTTCGCAGGTGACGATGCAGTGGCCGGAAGACAGCACCTTCTACGATGCCACCAATCCGCGTGCGCGTCAGTACGTTTGGGAAAAGTGCAAACAAAATTATTACGATTACGGCATCAAAGTGTTCTGGCTGGATGAAGCGGAACCGGAATACGGTGTGTACGATTTTGACGCATACCGCTACTTTGCCGGTCCGTCGTCCCAGGTGTCGAACCTTTATCCGCAGAACTATTCCCGTGGATTTTATGAAGGAATGGAAGCCGAAGGACAGAAAAATATCGTCAACCTCGTCCGCTGTGCGTGGGCGGGCAGCCAGCGCTACGGCGCTTTGGTCTGGTCGGGCGATATTCAGAGCGACTGGACGGATTTCCGCCGTCAGGTCTGCGCCGGACAAAACATCGGTCTTGCGGGCATTCCGTGGTGGACGACCGACATCGGCGGTTTCTCGAACGGACATCCGGAAGACGAAGGCTTCCGCGAACTGTTGGTGCGTTGGTTTGAATGGGGCACCTTCTGCCCGGTTATGCGTCTGCACGGCGACCGTGAACCGCACGTCGTTCCGGCAAAACGCGCCGACGGCAGCAGCATTCTCTTCACCGGAGGCGACAACGAAGTTTGGAGCTACGGCGATGCGGTGTACGATGCACTGACCCCGTATCTGCACTTCCGTGAAACGATGCGCGATTACACACGTTCGCTGATGGCAGAAGCGCATGAAAAGGGAACACCAGTCATGCGCACCATGTTCTACGAATTCCCGGAAGACGAAACCTGCTGGGAATTGACCGATCAGTATTTCTACGGCGGCGATCTGCTCGTCGCACCGGTATTGGAAGCGGGAGCAACCACCCGCCGCGTCTATCTGCCGAAGGGGGCAAGCTGGACGCTCCTTTCCACCGGCAAGGAATACGAAGGCGGACAGTGGGTCGAAGTGGACGCACCGCTGTCGGTGATCCCGGTCTTTTTGCGTGACAAACGTCATGCGGAATGGATCGGATCTATTCACGCTTAATGCATCAAACGTTTCTGGTTATGAATATGACAAAAACGCCTCCCCGGTATCGGGGAGGCGTTTTTCTTTGCTTTTGTCAGTAATGAAAACAGCTGCCGCCCAAAAATTCGCGCAGGAGCGAATTTTTCGGGATGTGGGTTTCGGGCACGGGCTGCACCTGCCGCAAAACCTCCACCAGTTCCTGGGCAACGACGTTGTCCGGCAAGGCTTCCAATTTTTGCAGCAGCTGCGGACGGAAGACGCCCGGCTCGCTGGCGTGATAGGAATCCAGTTCAATCTGTGCGCGGTGTTTGTAGGGCATGATGTAGCGCTCTTCTCCCAGTTCCACGCCGTCAAGCTTTTGAATGGTGGTTTCCAATGTGCATCCGCGGAAGCGGCTGTCCCGCGCCAGCCGCCGCAGAAGGCGGATGCGGGAAGGATGCAGCAGCTCGCCGTTTTCCAATTGCAGACGGGTGCGCACGCTCACGTAAATCCGGGTGGAATGGTGGTTGCTTTGACCGGTCAAAGCGGGATTTAACGCGTGGATGCCTTCCAAAAGCAGCAGTTCTTTGCTGCTTCGGGTCAGGACTTCTCCACTTTTTCGGCTGCTGTTGGTGGAAAAATCAAAATGCGGCAGTGCCGTTGGGGTGCCCGCAATGATGGACGCCAGCTGTTCTGCCAAGAGGGTGTGATCCACCCGGTCGGGCGATTCCAGATCGAAACGGCGTTCTTTTAACAGGGTCTGTTCCTCCGGGGTGAGCGGTTTGAAATAGCGGTCCATCGACAGCACATGGGTTTCAAATCCGCGCGCGTCCAAAAGCTGTTCGAGCCGCATGGCGGTGGTGGTCTTCCCGGAACCGGACGGACCGGAAAGCAAAATCACCGGGCGTTCTTTTGCCTGCTCTTGAATGAGCGCGGCGGCGTGCTCAAGCTGAGCCGCATAGCGGTCTTCCGCTTGTTGAATCAACTGGTCTGGATGCTGTGCGGCCAGCTGGTTCAGGGTCAGGATATTCATGAGAGTCCTCCTAGTCGTCCCATTTGTCGCAGAGATTTTGAATCTGGCTTTCGAATTTCGCCAGATTTTTGTTCGAACCGTGGCGGTTCTTTTCGATGACCTGCAAGAGCCGCTTGCCAGCCGCCAAGAGCCGCGAGTACGCGTTGGACGGTGGACGACGGTCGGTGGTCGCAGCGCTTTGTTCCAGCCGTTTACGGTTTCCGTGCGCCAGGCAATCGCCGGTATACAGGTCGTAAACACTGCCGCTG
>CALXIC010000105.1 GCA_944388265.1 uncultured Clostridia bacterium
GTAGTTCCGTGGTTTGCTGTCCGCCGTTTTTGAGGTAAGAGATGGCGTCTTGGATGAGGGACTGGTATTCCGCCTGGCTGATTTTTCCCATGCACACCCCGCTGCAGCGCCGGATATGGTAGTTCAGACAAGGGCGTTCCTTGCGGAAATCCTCCGGAAAGCGTTTGTTGCAGGTGGGAAGGCCAAACAGCCGGTTGACGTCGTCAACCGACTGTTTGACGGAAAGCCCGCTGGTGAAAGGTCCCAGATAGGTGTCGCCGTCGTTTTGTTTTTGTTTCACGGCGCGGATACGCGGGTAGGCGCCTTTGGTGATTTCAATGTAAGGGTATCCCTTGTCGTCTTTCAGAAGGATGTTGTATTTGGGTAGGTATTGCTTAATCAGACTGCATTCCAGAATCAGCGCTTCGTATTCGCTGTCGGTGACGATGTAGTCGAAGTGATCGACGAGCGACACCATTTTGCGCACCTTGTTGTTGTGCCCTTTGTTTTGGCGAAAATAGCTGACGACGCGGTTTTTGAGCCGTTTTGCCTTACCGATGTAGATGATTTCATTTTGCTTGTCTTTCATCAGATAGACGCCGGGGCGCTCTACCAGATTGTTTGCTTTTTCCCGCAGTTCGTCAATTTTCGGATTGTAATCGATCATTCGGATTCCTCCAGCGATAAAGCGCCCTGATGATAGTGTAGACGCGTGCAGGCGGCGTTGCCCAGCAGGTCGTAGCGGCGGTAATTAAAGAGATACGCCAAACAGTCTTCACACGATTCGTCTCCGTCAAACAAGATCGTCACCTGACGGATCAGCTGTTTGGTGTCCAGCCCTTCGTATTCGGGCAGCAGTGCGAGCCGGTTTGCCGGATCGTTTAAGAAATCAAAGATGGCGTTTTTCTGCGCGCGGCTGCGCACATCCGGCAGCCAAGCCGGAAGGGTGTGGATCCGTTCGTGGGAAGCAAGATCAAAGAGCGCCGCACGCCGGAAAATGGCGTCATCCACCGCCGGGATCGTTTGTGCAAAGCGGTAAAGGATGTCGTAGGTTTCCAGATTGCTGTGCGCTTTCAGATGGTATTCCTGCTGCCGGTAGAAATCCGCCAACGCTTCAAAACAGGCGAAGGGGGAATCAAAACAGCTCACCAGATAGCGGATCAGCTGCATGAAACGGCAGGAGTTGTAGTATTGTTCCACCATTTCCTCGATCATTTTCAGACGAAGCAGATCGCGGTGGGGAAGCGCTTTGGTATAAAGCACCTCATAGGGGGCATAATCACTGCAGACGATGCCGTAATCTTTGGCTTTTTCGTAAAGACCGGATCCTTTCAAGAGTTTTAAAAAGCCCACCTGAAGCTGATCCGGTTCCAGTGCATAGACATCGTTGAAGGACTGCGAAAACCGTTCGTAACCTTCGTAAGGCAACCCGATGATCAAATCCAGATGAAGGTGAATGTTGCGGTTTTTGTGCAGGGCAGCGGTAATGGTTTGCAGCAAAGAAAGTTTGGTAAAGCGGCGGATGGCTTTGAGCGTCGGTTCGTAGGTGGATTGCACACCGATTTCAAATTGAAATGCCCCTTTGCGTACCGTTTGCAAAAAGGCAATTTGTTCTTCTGTCAGCAGTTCGGCCGCGATTTCAAAGTGAAAATTGGTGATGCCGTTGTCGTGTTCTTTGAGATATTTCCAGATGGAGAGGGCATAATCGGCATTGCAGTTGAAGGTGCGGTCCACAAATTTGACCTGACGGACCTTGTGCTTTAAAAAGAAGTCCAGATGTTGGTACACCTGTTCGAGCGGGCGCATGCGCACGGCGCCGTTGCTGCCGGACAGGCAATATTGGCAGTGAAACGGACACCCGCGGGAACTTTCGTAATAAAGAATCCGGTTGCGGTACAGATCCATTTCTTCGTCGCGGTAGATAAACGGAACATCCTTCATCTCCAGTTCCGTAAATGGAGGATTGCTGCAAATGGTTTCGTGATCGCAGTACACGAGATTCGGCACGCCACTGAGCGGAAGCTTTTCTTCCAAAGCGCGCGCCAGGCGGTACACCGCCACTTCGCCTTCACCGCAGACGATGGCGTCCACATCGCTGTGCTCTAATTGCCATGCCGGGTCAAAACTTACTTCCGGCCCGCCGAAATAAAGAAAGGTATCCGGGAGCAGGACGCGCAGTTCATGTGCAAGACGGCGGATCAGTTCAATGTTCCAGATATAGCAGGAAAAGCCGATTACCTGCGGTTGGCTTTCGTATAACGCTCTTAAAATCTGTTCGGCGCGTTGGTTGATGGTAAATTCCTGACATTCCAACTCTATTCCGCGCGAAGCCGCATAATCCCGAAGGGAGCGGATGGCCAAATTGGAATGAATGTATTTGGCATTGAGCCCCACGAGAAGATGTTTTTGCATACAAATCCTTCTTTCTTACCGCTTTGTTTTATTTTAGCATGAAATGTCTGATTCTGTCATCCTTCGCTGTCGCTTTTGACAGCGAAAACACGTGAAATTATATAGAATAAACAAAAAAAATCAAAAATTCACAAAACAACTTGACAAAATGATGATTGTGAAGTAAAATCATACACATAAAGATTGGTTGGGATTAACAATACATGAAAAAGAAACCAGATACCATCCATCCATCGGATGAAGAATTGATCGCCAGTTACCATCAAGGCGACAATACCGCATTGGCAACACTCATCGCTCGATATGCCGGATGGGCAGACCGAAAGGTTCGTGCCAACGAGGCGTTGGGGCCGGATGCAGAGGACGCCAAGCAGGAATTGTTGGTGGCGTTGGTACGTGCCGTATCTAGATTTCAGCCGGCGGAGGGCGTGCAGTTTCGCACTTATGTCAACCGGTGCATGGATCATGCGATGACCAATTTTTTGCTTCATTTGCGTACAAAAAAATCAGCTGTTCTGACCGACGCAGTGCCGATTGAGGATTTGGATGAGCGTTTTCTGAGTGATTTTTCCGTAAATTCGGAGGAAACGGTGATCTTGCAGGAACGGTTTCATTCCATAGAAACGTTGGTAGCACAAATGCTTTCGTCTTTCGAGCAGAAAGTACTGTTTTGTTATCTTGCGGACGATTCTTATGAGGAAATTGCCAATCAGCTCAACTGTTCAGTAAAAGCCGTGGATAATGCGCTGCAGCGCATCCGCCGCAAACTGAAGACCGCGTTGCGGGACAATCGGGAATCACATCCTTTCGGGGATGTTTCCACATAATCGTTTCGGGTGTCCGAAACAAATTTTTTCCAAGCGAGGTAAAAAACATGTACGAAGACAAAACCTTAGTCTGCAAAGAGTGCCACAAAGAATTTGTGTTCACTGCAGGCGAACAGCAGTTCTATGCCGAAAGAGGGTTCGAAAACGAACCGCAGAGATGCAGAGAATGCCGTCAGAAACGCAAAAACGAAAACAAAGCCCAGAGAGAAATGTTCACCGCCGTGTGTGCATCCTGTGGCAAAGAGGCTAGAGTACCGTTCCAGCCGAGAGAAGATCGCCCAGTTTACTGCAGCGATTGCTTCGCAAAAATGAAACAGGGCTAATTCAATATTTGGATCAGAAAGTTTCAGCCCCCGCCTTGGCGGGGGCTTTTTGTGTCTTAATCATTGGGAGTACTTTCATCGAGCAGATGAATAGGCGTTAAACCGAGCGCCTGCATGCGGCAAAGCGGCAGTAATATGGTCTGGGAGCGGGGCAGGACGGAAAACTGTGCACTTGAACAAGAAAAAAGCTCTCCGTCGCAGTTGATGGGAAGCAGCGAACCGTCGATGGTGCGCACCGTTCCGCCGATGACCTGAAACGTTTGTACTTTCGGATGTCCTTCGATTTTTCCGTCGGCGTAGCGCTTGGCGAGTGCTGCGATTTCAATGCCGCGCATGGGCGCGGCGATGCAGACGTCTAACAATCCGTCATCCAACTTCGCATTAGGCCCCGGACAAAATCCGTTGCCGTAATAGCTGGCGTTGCAGATGGCCGCCATGCAAAGATCCAGCGTTTCACTCGTCGGATGGGTTTGAGCATCTGCGTATTCGAATTCAAATTGCAGCCGATAGGTTTTGTCCCGAAACAGACAGGCAACAACCGCCGCCTGATAACTGTATTTTCCTAAAACGGAGAACTGCTTGCTGGCTGCGGCAACCCCGGTATCAAACCCAAAGCTCATCACGTTTAGAAAACGTTTCCCGTTGATGTTCACCGTGTCGATGGATGCCAGTCCCAAGCGGTCGGTAAAGTATTCTTCAATCCGTGTGGGGGTCCAATGTCTGCCATAAATCTTTTTGGCAAAGTCATTGCCCGTCCCGAAAGGCCATACGCCGAAAGCCGTTTTGCTCCCTGCAAGCCCATTGACGATTTCATGCAGCGTTCCGTCTCCGCCGCAGCCGATGACGACGGCATGTTCGCCGTGTTCTTTGGCAACGGCAGCGGCAAAACGTGTCGCGTCACCCGGACGCATGGTGTCCATTCGCACCACCTGATCGGCAGGGAAGCGCAGCAGTGTTTGCCGCAAATGGAGATAGGTTTCGCGGTTTTCGCCGCGTCCGGCCATAGGGTTCATCACAAGGAAGTAATTCAAAGCAGTCCCTCATTTCGAATGATGTAGGTTCATTATAGCCGATGCTCCATAAAAAGACAATGCATTTTCATTATTTCACAAATTTGTATTTGTAAGGATTGCTTTGTTTGTGAAATTCGTGTATAATATATAAAAAATATAAACTTTTTGTTACTGGATGAGGGGGAAACTACATGAATCATTCCAGTTTTTCGGTTCCGGTGAAGAAACTGATCAACGAATTTGAATTGGAAGTTCTTTATATGCCGGATGGGAAAGAAGAAACGCTCATTTATAAAACGGACGTCAACCGGCCCGGTTTGAATTTGACGGGCTTTTTTGATTGTTTCGATAACGGCCGTGTGCAGATTCTGGGGCTCATGGAATTTGCGTATTTGAAAAAACTGTCTTCGGAAGACCGTTTCAATCGTTTGTCGGCGCTGTTTGCTTATGAAATTCCCTGTGTCATTATTACCCGCGGGCAGGAAGCATTTCCGGAGCTGTTCGAGGCTGCCAAAAAATATCAGATCCCGGTCATGCGTACCGATAGCTCCACGTCGGACTTTCATTCCGGGATCATCAATTACTTGAACGTTCAGCTGGCGCCGCGCATTACGCGCCACGGCGTGCTGATTGAAGTTTACGGGGAAGGCGTGCTGCTCACGGGGGACAGCGGCGTCGGCAAAAGTGAAGCCGCGATCGAACTCATCAAACGCGGCCATCGTTTAGTAGCGGACGACGCGGTCGAAATTCGCCGTGTCTCCAATACGACCTTGGTAGGATCGTCTCCGGAAAATATCCGCCATTTTCTCGAATTGCGCGGCATCGGCATCATCAATGCGCGTCGCCTGTTTGGTATGGGTGCCATTAAAAACACCGAACGCATCGAATTGATTGTCAAGTTGGAAGCGTGGG
>CALXIC010000106.1 GCA_944388265.1 uncultured Clostridia bacterium
TGATTTCCATCGAATCGGAGTAACGAAAGAGCGTTTCCCCCACGCCGTAGCGAATGCAGGCCCAGCCGGAATAGGCGCTGTGGGGGTTGATGTCCGGCTCCTCGTTTTCGGCGTTGAAGGTGGTGTCGCCCAGTACAAAGGTGGTTTTCCCATCCGCTGTGGACGCGGGCGTATGCGTACATCCGGCAAGGGGAAACACCAAAAGCCACAGGGCAAGCCCAAGCAAAAACAGTCGTTTGAAGTGATTCATGGCGCAAGATCCTTTCCAAAACGGCGGGAGGTGCTGCGGGGGTCGAGCACATCGCGCAGGGCATCCCCCAGCAAATTAAAGCAGGAAACAACGATAAAAATGGCAAGTCCCGGTGCTAAAATGACCCATGGACTGGTTTGGAGCATGCTGCGTCCGTCGCTCATCATGCTCCCCAGCTCCGCGGTAGGCGGCGCCGCTCCCAGCCCCAGAAAGGAAAGCCCCGCCAGTTCCATCATTGTGGTGCCGATGTCGAGTGCGGCGGTCACCAACAGGGTGGGCGCGATGTTTGGGAGGATGTGCGAAAACAAAAGCCGCGCGGTAGAGGCACCCGCAAGGGCGCAGGCGTCGAGAAAAGGCGCGTCTTTGAGCGCTAAGGTTTGGCTGCGCGCCAGCCGCGCGTATTTGGGCCATCCGGTGAGGAGCAGCGCCAGTGCGGCATTTTTGAGCCCGCCGCCCAGCATGGCGGCAATCGCCATCGCAAAGAGCAGTCCCGGAAACGCCAGACAGAGATCGGACAGCCGCATCAGCAGGGTGTCCAAAACACCGCCACGGTAACCGCTCACCATGCCGGTGATGGTGCCGAGTGCCGCCGTCACCGCGACGAGGAACAGTGCGGTCAGCAAGCTGGTTTTCGTCCCCACCAGCACACGGGAAAAGAGATCCCGCCCAAAGCGGTCCGTCCCGAACAGGTGAGCGGCACTGGGCGGCTGTAAGGCAATCGCGGTGTTTTGCGCATTCGGATCATATGGGCAAAGGAGATGGGAAAACAAAACGGCGGCGAATAAGAGGACGGTCAGCGTCAAAAAGACAAAAAAGCGCGTCCGAACGCCTTGTCTGGAAACTGTTTGCCTTTGTTTCATGCTGTTTTTCCTCCCAGTCGGATTCTTGGGTCCAACAGACCGTAGCACAGATCTGCCGCCAGATGCAGCAAAACGTAAAGGATAGCCATCCACAGCACATAGGCCTGCACGATGGGAATATCGCGCATCTGAATTGCATCGGCCGCCAGTTTTCCCATGCCGTCCCACAAAAAGATGGATTCGACGATGGCGGTACCGCCGAGCAGACTGCCGGCGGAAAGGGTCATCAGCGTGAAAAGCTGCACCAAAACGGCGCGCAGAACGCTTTTACAAAGGGTGGTCGAAAACCGAACGCCCCGCGCAGTTGCGGCGAGGACATATTCTTTGCCTAATTCTTCCAGCACGACGGTGCGCACCTGCCTTGTGTATTTCGAGGACATGGCGATGCAAAGCGTCAGACTGGGCAAAAAGACGCTTTGGGCGTTTCGTTCAATCGTGATGACCGGAAAAAGCCGAAGCTTGATGGCAAACAACAACAGCAAAAGCAGGGCGACAAAAAAGTTTGGCAGGCTGTTTCCGAGAAAGGTAAACAAGCGGATGATGCGGTCGGGCAGGCGGTTTTGATACACGGCGGCGACAATGCCGAGCGGCACCGACAGGAGAATGGTCATCCCAAGCGACACCCCCGCCAATGTGAGGGTGGCGGGCAGCTTGTCCCAAAGGGTGGTAAACACCTCTTTGCCCGAAACGTAGCTGGTTCCCAGATCGCCGTGCAGCAAATCGAAAAGCCAGCGGCCGTACTGGACGAAAAACGGCTGATCGAGCCCGAGTACCGCCCGCGCATGGGCGAGTTCTTCGGCAGAGAGCACCGTGCCGGTGTTTTCCATCTTTTGCAGCACCGCGTCGCTTCCCGCCAGGCGCATCAGGGCAAAGGACAACAGGGTGATCAAAAGCAGGGTGGGGAGCAGCTCCAAAAGCCGTTTGAAAAGATAGCGCGCCATGGCTTAAACCCTCCCGGCGGGACGGGCGGATCGCTTGGTACCGTAAACAAGAAAGAGCGGGGTGGAGGCGTTGTTGATCCATTCCTCTTTGGTCCAGACCTGCCGCCAGATGGTTTCGTCGGCATTCGCATCCATCCCAAGCGAGGATAGGAGCGCTAGATCCCACGCGGGACGAAGCGTTTGCGATAAGGGGGCTTTCTTTGCGATCGCTTCCATCGCGGCAACATTCGTACCCGCGGTGTCGTCGGCGGCATGGGTTTTTTCGACGTTTTCGCGGTCGGTAAGGTGCGCTTTCAGTGCATCCGGATGATAGAGATAGCGGTACCAGTTGGCGTCAAAATTTAAGAGCAGTCCCTCGCCCTTTAAGACGCGCACCCATTCGCGGTAAGCGCGGTCGGGATGGGGCAGGTTCCAGGTGAGATTTCTCGTCACCACGACGTCAAAAGTCTCCGCTTCAAAGGGGAGCGCTTCGGCGTCCGCCAGCAAAAAGTGCACGCCGCAGTCGTGCGAAGCGGCGTTTTGGCGCGCTTCCTCTAACATCGCTTCGGTGTAATCGACGGCGGTGACCGAAAAGCCCGCTTCGGCAAGCAAAATGGCAAAAAAGCCGGGGCCGGTGCCCACATCGAGGATGCGGATGGTTTTGGGATCGCGGTTTTGAAACGCTGTTTGGATGCGGCGCAGCAGCGCTTGACTCCAGACGTCGTGCTGAGCGGTAGCGAGTTCCTCGCGGTTCACGTCCCCGTAACTGGGGGCGCGTTTGGTCCAGTACTGAATGTTTTGATCGCGGTAGGCGGCAAAAGGGGTCATGACAAGTCCTTTCTATGCACGGGCAGAGATGGTAAAGATGGGGGTGGGGTTATAAAATTCATCCATTTCGCGGTAGATGCGCTGCCAGACGGAAGTGTCCACCCGAATATCGCAAAATCCCGCATCTTCGAGCAGTTCGACATCCCAAAACGGGCGGGGCTTTTGCAGCGGACGAAGGCTATCCTTCATTGCTTCGTACTGTAAGAGAAGTTCGTCGCCGACCGCCTGATGGGCATGGTGCTGGGGTAAGTGGTCGGGTTTGCTTTCCCGGCAGTAATCGGCGTCGAAATTTAAGAAGATACCGCCCGGTTTCAATAAACGGTGCCACCGGCGGTAGGCGTCTTTTAAATGGGGCAGCGTCCACGTGAGGTTTCGGGTGACGAGCGCATCAAAACTTTGGGGAGGAAAGGTTGGGTGTTCGGCGTCCATCACGCGAAAATCAACCGAAAAATGTCCTTCGTTTGCCAGACGGTTTGCTTCCTCAATCATGCCGGGGGTCAAATCAATGCCCGTCACCCGATGCCCTTTCGCGGCAAGCAGGAACGCAAAAAATCCCGTTCCGGTGCCGATATCGAGGATGCGAAGCGGGCGCCCTTTCGGCAGATGGGCAAACAGTTCCTGTTCCCAGCGGGTTCGTTTTTCGCTTTGGTATTCGTGGACGCGAAGCGCGGAAAAAGAGGGCGCGCGCTTCGTCCAATAATCTTTCATTTGTGTTTTCATGTGGTCGTTCATCTTTGAGTGCTCCTGAAAATAAAGATGTGCAAAACAAAAAAGACATGCAATGTCTCTGCTGAGAAATTGCATGTCTTCGATAACACGCGAGCTTGCAAGGGATTACGTCAAATAAGAGCGCATCTGCACGGCCAAACGGCTAC
>CALXIC010000107.1 GCA_944388265.1 uncultured Clostridia bacterium
CACGAACTTCGAACCCTGCACGGTCACGGGACAAACCGCCCGGCCCCAATGCGGACAGACGGCGCTTATGCGTGAGTTCTGCCAGCGGGTTGTTCTGGTCCATAAACTGCGACAGCGGCGAGGAACCAAAGAATTCCTTGATCGCGGCCACGATCGGACGGATGTTGATGAGCGCCTGCGGCGTAATGGTGTCCAGTTCCTGCGCCTGCATGGTCATGCGTTCACGGATGACGCGTTCCATACGGGAGAACCCGATGCGGAACTGGTTTTGGAGCAATTCGCCCACCGAACGGATGCGGCGGTTGCCCAAGTGGTCGATGTCGTCGACCAATCCGACGCCGTATGCGAGGTTGTTGATATAGTTGATCGAAGCGAAGATATCGTCTTTGATGATGTGTTTCGGCACCAGTTCATGGACGCGTTCTTTCACCATGGCTTCGATTTCTTCTTTGCTCGATGCATGATCGAGAATGTCCTTCAAAATCTTGAAGCGGACTTTTTCGTGAATGCCGCAGGCTTCTGCGTCGATGTCGACGAAATGTTTGAGATCCACCATGCCGTTGGAGAGCACCTTAATGGTCTTTTCTCCTTCGTTGACGAGGATATATGCCACGCTGACGCCCGCATTTTCGATTTCCTGCGCAAGCGCACGGTTGACCTTCTGGCCTTCTTCGGCAATGACTTCGCCCGTCAGTTCGTTGATGACCGGCGCTGCCAGAATCTGGCCGTTGAGGCGGTTGCCGATGGCAAGTTTTTTATTGTATTTATAGCGCCCAACGCGGGAAAGATCATAACGGTGTTCGTCAAAGAGAAGCGGCACCAGATGCTTGACCGCCGATTCAATCGTCGGAGGTTCGCCCGGACGGAGTTTGCGGTACACTTCGAGCAGCGCTTCACTTCCGTCTTTCGCTGCATCTTTTTCCTGCATGGTCGCCATCAGGCGTTCATCTTCACCGAAGATTTCGATGATTTCGGCATCCGAACCTTTCAAATGGGTCAGACCGGATTCGAAATTCGCCGAGATCTCGTCCGCCGGCACATCGTCGCGCACCGCAATCAGTGCACGCAAAAACGTGGTGACCGGGATCTTACGGTTTTTATCGATACGGACATAATAGAAATCGTTGGAATCCGTTTCATATTCCAGCCAAGCGCCGCGGTTCGGGATGACCGTCGAAGCGAACAGCTTTTTACCGGTTTTATCGTAGCTGTCGCTGTAATAAACGCCCGGAGAACGAACCAACTGCGAAACAATCGCACGTTCCGCACCGTTGATGACAAACGTTCCGCTTTCGGTCATCAGCGGAAAATCGCCCATAAAGATTTCCTGTTGCTTGATTTCGCCGGTTTCCTTGTTCAACAGTCTCGCCGTCACGCGAAGAGGCGCTGCATAGGTAACGTCGCGCTGTTTGCATTCTTCTACCGAATATTTGGGGGTGCGTTCCAACGCGTAATCAACAAAATCCAGTACCAGATTTCCTGTATAATCAGTGATCGACGCGACATCACGGAAGACTTCTTTCAGCCCTTCTTCCAAAAACCACTGATACGAGTTGACCTGAATCTCGATCAGGTTCGGCATCGGCAAAACCGAATCGGTCTTCGCGAAACTCAGTCGGGTTGTTTTCCCGAGCTGAACTGGCTTGACATTTACCATAGGCTTAATCACTCCATTCCTATTCTTGCGCCTTGTGAAATCCGCACAAAGCAAGGGAAAATTGATGCAGTTTTTTCACAAATTGACCCGTGAAAAAACAAACAAAACGCGAAATCGGCCACAAGTTGAGGCACAAATATCCATTTTGATACAGTATATCATTATATATCGGATTTTCTGCTTTGTCAAGGGGTAATTTCACGTTTTTTGCATTCTTTTCCTGAACAAAACGTCTGATCCGACAAGCAGAAAAAAAGCACTTGCGGATTGCAAGTGCTTTTCATGGAGCGGATTACGAGACTCGAACTCGCTACCTCCACCTTGGCAAGGTGGCGCTCTACCAGATGAGCTAAATCCGCACACACATCCACTCACCAGAATGGATGCGCTGTATGGTGCCTCCGATCGGAATCGAACCAATGACACGGGGATTTTCAGTCCCCTGCTCTACCGACTGAGCTACAGAGGCATTTGCGTTTTGCAGATGAACTGCCCTGACGCAAGCAGGTTGGCGACCCGTATCAGGCTCGAACTGACGACCTCTAGCGTGACAGGCTAGCGCTCTAACCAACTGAGCTAACGGGTCAAACCTTTCAGAAGATTTTCATCTTTCTGACCGCCTCTCCCGGCGACAGGTATTATTCTATCAGATAAACCCTCATTTGTCAACACTATTTTTTTGTTTTCCTGTTTTCCCTATAATTTCACAAAAATCAACGGTTTTTTTAGGTGTTTAGCCTAAAAATCTGCCCATTTTGCCGCCCGCAGCCCTAAAAAAACAAAAAAGGTGAAGAAAAAATCTTCACCTTTTTTTCTTACATGGAAGCAATTAACGAATAGATCAGCGTGGAAAGCAGCAGTCCCGCTGCCAATACCAGCGCTAAAATGCGCACGACCCACTGCTGAATCTGCTTCTTTTTCTGCCACTTCATCTTTAGCGCTCCAGAATCTGGTCACGGCCAGGGCCAACGCCGATGATCTTAATGGGGCATTCGCATTCCTTTTCCAGGAATTTGATGTAATCCTGGCAGGTCTGCGGCAATTCTTCAAAGGTCTTGCACTGCGACAGATCGCCGTCGAAGCCCGGCAGCGTTTCATAAATCGGTTCGCTGTCTTCGATTTCACGGATATCGGTCGGATAATCGCGCAGAATGCTGCCGTCTTTGAGACGGTAAGCCACGCACACCTTCAAATCGCCGAGGTTTGCCAGCGTATCGAATTTGTTGACCGCCAGCGCAGTCAGCCCGTTGGTACGCACTGCATGGCGGACAATGACCGCGTCAAACCAGCCGGTACGGCGGGGACGCCCGGTCGTTACGCCGAATTCATGTCCCTTGTTGCGGATGGTATCGCCCATTTCGTCAAAGAGTTCGGTCGGGAACGGACCCATGCCTACGCGGGTGGTGTAAGCTTTCGCAACACCGATGATTTCATCGAAGCAGTTCGGGCCAACGCCGGCGCCGGTTGCAGCACCGCCGGCAATCGGATGAGACGAGGTGACGTACGGATAAGTACCCACATCGATATCCAGAAGCGTTGCCTGCGCGCCTTCAAACAAAATATTCTTTCCAGCCTTGACCGCTTCATAGGTCAAAACCGAAACGTCTGCGGTACGGGGAGCCAAACGCTTACCGTATTCGACGTATTCTTCAATGATGGCGTCGATATCCAGCGGTTCGCCGCCGTAAATTTTGGTGATGATCTGGTTTTTCAACGCACCCACTGCCGCTGCTTTTTCGCGGAAGATGTCTTCATGCACCAAATCATAAACGCGGATGCCGCTGCGTTCGTATTTATCCATATAGCACGGACCGATTCCGCGGCCGGTGGTACCGATCTTCTTTCCGCCCAGCATCGCTTCGCTGGCGCCGTCCAACGTGCGGTGCCACGGCATCACGACATGTGCGCGCGGGTCAATTTTCAGCTGATCGCAGGAAATGCCGCGTGCTTCCAATCCATCAATTTCTCCCAGAAAATCCTTCGGATCGAGCACAACGCCGCAGCCGATCAGGCAGAGCGTTCCCGGATACAAAATACCGGACGGAACGAGGTGCAGTTTATACGTTTCGCCGCCGCTCACGACGGTGTGACCGGCATTGTTGCCCCCCTGCGAACGAACGACTACATCCGCACGAGAAGCCAAAATATCGATGGTTTTGCCTTTGCCTTCATCGCCCCATTGACAGCCGACTACTACTTTTGCTGGCATACTTCAAAACTCCTTTACCAAGTTCTTGATCTATTTTCCCTTGTTGTGGCGCAAACGCACCGCTTACATTATAGCAAAGGGTGAATAAAAATGCAACGACATTTCCAAGAATCTGCGCATATTTCGCGGTTTTGGACAAATGCTAGAGAAAAAAGGATCAGGGGGTTTTGATTTTGAAACTTTCGCCGGAAGAATATGACCAAATGGTGAAACGGCACCTGCCGAAAACCAAAAGCTACAAGACCATTCCCGCCGCATTTCTGGTGGGCGGGCTGATTTGCGTGTTGGGGGAAGCGCTGGCCGACGCTTACACCGCGATGGGTGTTTCCGAAGAGCTTTGCGGAACCGCCGTTTCCATCACGCTGGTCTTCTTATCCGCGCTCTTCACCGGTCTGAATCTTTATCCGAAACTTGCCAAATTTGCCGGTGCAGGCACGCTGGTGCCCATCACCGGATTTGCCAACAGCGTGGTTTCTCCCGCGCTGGAATTTAAGACAGAAGGGCTGATTTTAGGCCTCGGTGCCAAGCTCTTCATCATTGCAGGTCCGGTGTTAACCTACGGGGTTTCCGCAAGCGTCATTTACGGCTTCTTTTATTGGCTGTGGTCCATCCGCTAGCGTTTTTCCTCATTGCCTTTTCTCCTGCGGCGTGCTACAATGAAGCAAACCTAAGCCGCAGGTGAAAAGGAGGGGTTCTATGACGCCCGAAGCACTCTCTTCCCTCATTCTTGCCCGTTATCCGCTGGTGCCAACGAGTATCCATCCGGCGGAGCGGGGCTTCTTTGGGGAAACGTTTTGTGTAGAAACAAGCCACGCGCGTTATTTTGCCAAATGTGACGGCTGGAAGGAACATCAAAAAGAATTCCAACAAAGCCTTCCATGGGTACATACTTTAACTCAGGCAGGGCTTTCCTTTGTGCCGCGGGTGATTCCCACCAATGACCATGCTCTTTTTGTGGAACAAAACGGTGTGATCGTGGCGCTTTTTGAATACGTCGATGGCATCCACACCGAAGAATATCCCCTTTCCTGGCTGTTTGAAAAGCTGGCGCTGGTATATCAAACAGTTCCGGTCGCCCCGCAAACCACCCCGTTTACCAGCGCCGTTTATGACGAATTTTGCACGCGGCGCGCCGCCCTTTGCATGGATGATCCCATCGAACGGCAAGCAGCCCGCCTGCTGGATACGAAAGAGGCGCTCTTTGCCAAACACCGGCAAAAGCTCGAATATTGGACCCGGCAAATCAACTGCCTCTCCCTGCCCACGGTGCTGACGCATGGGGATGCCGGCGGCAACTGCATTCTGCACGATCAGACGCTCAGCATCATCGACTGGGATTCGGTGCGTCCGGCGCCGCCCGAGCGGGATGCGTGGTTTTTCATGCACCGTCCGGCACAGACGGCCGAAATCGAGGAGGCGCTGGCGCGCGCGGGCTTTCCTTACCGGCTGCATCCCGAAGCCTTTGCCTACTACGCCTATCATTCCTTCTTCTACTACCTCTGCGAACATTTAAGAGCCATTCAATCCTCCACTGGCAAGCAAAAAGAAAAGCAGCTGCATTTGCTGGAACAATACTTCCCTTCCTGGATCTGGGATCAGCTTCAGGCCGCGGATGAAGTACCAGAACAATAAGAATAAAGGACACGGCACGCCGTGTCCTTTTTGCTTATACTGAAACGAACAGTTCCTGCTGAAGTCTGGATACGACCGCTTGCAGCTGTTCCCAATTTTGTTCCATTTCCGCAACGAGCGTAAACTGCGTATGGCAGCGCTCCAAATTGTGGGTGGGATGATCGGTTTTAAAATAAACATCGTTTTGCAGATAGTCCGTCAGAAAGCGGATGCCGCATTCCAGTGTCATCAGTTTTGCCCCCATCGGCAAGAGATCGAGTTCCGTTTGCGTCAGGCTTCCGGCAGTTCCTTCCAAGAAACCGCGGGTAAAGCTCTCAAACAGCACCGGGTCGAGATGGACCTTCGAAAGATCGGTTTCATCCTCCGCCGCCGTGGATGCACCCGAGCGGATCGCGTCGCCGTAATCGTACAATGCGCTTCCCGGCATGACCGTATCCAAATCCAGCACACACACCGCGCGGTGGTCCTGTTCATCCAGCAGGATGTTGTTGAGTTTGGTGTCGTTATGGGTCACGCGCAGCGGCAGTTCACCGCTTTCCAGCTTGCTGGTAATCAGACTGGTTTCCTCCATGCGCGCCATCGCAAACGCCAGTTCCTCGGCGACCGAAGCGGCGCGGCCGCACACATCTTCTTTCGCCGCGCGGCAGAGCGCTTCCAGCCGTCTGGGCGTATCGTGAAAATAAGGGATGGTTTCATAGAGCGATTCGGATGGAAAATCCGCCAGACGCTGCTGAAATTGTCCGAACGCCACGCCGCTTTGATAAAAATCCTCCGGTGTCGCATCAAAATCCACGGTGTAGCATCCGCTGATAAAGCGCACACACCGCCAATAATTGCCGTCGATACAGATGCAAAAATCGCCGTCAAACGTCGGGATCAAGCGCAGCACTTCGCGGTGCGGATCACCGCCGCAAGCACGCACCTTTTTGCGCAGAAAATGCGTCACCACCTGAATGTTTTCCATCAGTTCCATCGGGTGAGTAAACACCTGATGATTGATGCGCTGTAAAATATAGGCGTGCGGTGTACCGTCCGCTTCGGCATAACGCATCAAATAGGTGTCGTTGATGTGTCCGTTGCCGTAAGGGCGGTAATCCTGCAGCGTTCCTTTGCAGGTAAACGCACGGGCGATCCGTGCAATATCTGGCATCGCCATGATTCTTCTCCTTTATTTTAGGTCTCTGATCGGATGAATCTTTTTTGTCATCACAACATTTAATTATAACCACAATTGTGCAAAAAATCCAGTATTTTCACTGATTTTTGTAAGTTCCAACAAGAAACCGTCAAACATACTCCCACAATTCTTGCCATATGAAAAATTTTAAATCAAAATCCCGCGAAAATGATCCATCTCATGCTGAATGATCTGCGCAGAAAAACCCTCAAACGTGCGAATTTTAATCTTTTGTTCCCTGGTTTCCCACCGCACCTTGAGTTTGCGGTAACGTTTCACCGGACGCACCCCGTCGAGCGAGAGACAGCCTTCCTCCGCCTCATAGATGCCCGATGCCTTTAAAATTTCGGGATTGAACATTTCCATGATTTCATCCTCATCCACAAAGACCAGAATCTGCACCGCGTGCCCGATCATATTGGCCGCAAGCCCCACACAGCGGTCTTGGTTCGCGCGAAGGGTATCCTTCAAATCATCGGCAACCGGCACATCGTTTGCCGTTGCCCGCACCGCAGGACGCGCCAAAAACAACACATCCCGCACAATCGGTTTGACCATTGGTTCACTTCCTTTCGCTGACACAAAAACCTCCGGCTGCTTCAACAGCCGGAGGCATCCGAAAAGTGCCGCTTACAAAATCAAGCCGCACTTTTTATAGACTTTTTGCAGGGTGCGCCGCGCCACATGGGACGCCTTTTCCGCACCGGCACGATAACAAGCTTCCAAATACGCCTTGTCTTCGCGCAGACGCTTATAGTTTTCGCGCACCGGGCGCAGTTCTTCCGCAACCGCTTCGCCGACCGCCTGCTTGAAGTCGCCGTAGCCTTTGCCCGCAAAATCGTGTTCGATCTGCTCATAAGTCAGGCCGGTCACCGACGAGTAAATCGACATCAAATTGTTGATGCCGTCTTTGCCTTCGGCATAGCGCACCGACATTTCCGAGTCGGTCACGGCGCGTTTGAATTTCTTCACAATCGTGCCCGGTTCATCCAAAATGGTGATGAACGCATTCTGGTTTTCATCCGATTTGGACATCTTTTTGGTCGGATCGGCCAGCGACATGACTCTGGCGCCCACCTTCGGATAATAGCCCTGCGGCAGTTTAAAGGTATTGCCGTACAATCCGTTGAAACGGGTGGCAATGTCGCGAGTCAGTTCCAAATGCTGCGACTGGTCGGCACCTACCGGCACCAAATCCGCCTGATACAGCAGAATATCGGCCGCCATCAAGGACGGATAGGTAAACAATCCCGCATTGATGTTGTCCGCATGTTTGGCGCTCTTATCCTTAAACTGCGTCATACGGGAAAGTTCACCAAACTGCGTATTGCAGGACAAAATCCACGAAAGCTGCGCATGTTCCGGCACCTGGCTCTGAATAAAGGTGAGGCTCTTTTCCGGATCGACTCCGCAGGCCAAAATGACCGCATAGGCGCGCAGAATGTTTTCCCGCAGCACCTTGGGATCCTGCCGCACCGTCAAAGCATGGAGATCGGCGATCATATACGCGGTATCATAATCTTCCTGCAGCTGCACCCAGTTGCGGATTGCACCGATATAATTTCCTAAAGTAAAAATGCCGGTCGGCTGAATGCCGCTCAAAATAATCGGTTTCTTTTCCTTTTTTTCCTGCACTTCATGCATTGCAAACTCCCCTTTCCTCATTTTGCCATCGGCAGAATGAGAGAAAACCCGTATGTCTGCACAATACGGGTTTTCAAAATATTCATTCGTCTCGCTTATTCTGCGTCTTCTTCCGCCGGTTCGTCTGCCAGCAGAGCACGGATCGACAGGCTCACGCGTTTTGCTTCGTGATTGATGTCGATGATCTTCGCATCCACTTCCTGGCCGATTTCCAACAGGTCCGCAATTTTATCCACACGCTGATTTGCAATCTGCGAAATGTGGATCAAACCGTCGATGCCCGGAATGATCGAAGCAAAAGCACCGTAGTTGGTGAAGGAAACAATTTTCACGGTGACGACGTCGCCCACCTTGTAGTTGTTTTCAAAGATGACCCACGGATTGTCCGCTTCTTTCTTATAGCCCAGCGAAATGCGGTGTTTTTCCGGATCCAGATCTTTGACATAAACTTCCACGGTGTCGCCAACATTGACCACTTCCGACGGATGTTTGATCTTGGTCCAGGACAGTTCGGTGATATGGATCATGCCGTCCACGCCGCCGAGATCCACGAATGCACCATAGCTGGTGATGGATTTGACTTCGCCGGTGTAAACTTTGCCGATTTCCACTTCGCTCCAGAATTTTTCTTCAGCAGCTTTGCGTTCTTCGGCAGCAACGGCACGGATCGAACCAACCGCACGGCCGCGGCGTTCGTTGATTTCGAGAATTTTGAAGGAAACTTCCTGTTTGAGCATGGTGTTCAGGTCTTCCACGCGTTTGGTCGAAACCTGAGAAGCCGGAACAAACACTTTGGTGTGGTTGCACAGCACCAAAACGCCGCCTTTGACCACGTTGGTGACCACGCCTTCGAGCACTTCGCCGTCTTCGTAAGCTTTTTTCAGGGTATCAAAGCCAGCCTGTGCGTCGCAGCGTTTTTTGCTCAGGGTCACAACGCCTTCCTGATCGTTGACTTTCAAAACGACCAGTTCGATTTCGTCGCCTTTTTTGACAATATCAGACGGTTTCTGATCCGACGTTTCAACCAGTTCGTCAGCGGAAACGATACCAGTCTGTTTTGCACCGATGTCTACATGAATTTCGTTCGGAGCAACCGTTGTAACGATACCTTTGACACGTTTCCCGCTATATAATTTCTCAGTTTCCAGAGACTGCTCGAACATTGCCGCAAATTCCGAGCTCTCCTGAGTTTTGTTCAACATTTCATCCATGGTTTTAAGAACCTCCTTAATTATATCAGCAGGTGTCGAAGCACCCGCCGTTACGCCAATTCTCTGACAGCCAGCAAGGGGCAGCCCGTAAAGCTCCGCAGCGGTCTCAATCAAATCGGTCGGCGCGTAAGACGCGCAGACTTGCTGCAGTTTTTTGGTGTTCGAGCTTGTGCGTCCCCCGATGACAATCATCCGGTCACATTTTTGTGCCAGTTCAATCGCCTCTGTCTGGCGTTCATTAGTCGCACTACATATTGTATCAAAAAAAATCAAGTTTGTATAGTCTTTTTTTGCAATTTCTACGCACTTTTGCCATATTTTTGTATGAAAAGTCGTTTGCGCTGCTAAAACAACCTTCTTTTTTTCTGTTTTATACAACAAATCCAGACAGGATCTTAATTCTTCTTCATTTTTCACAATGTGATACTCGCCCACACAGTGTCCGACAATGCCCAAAACCTCCGGATGCGTGGCATCGCCGGCAATGACCACCACATAGCCTTCCTTGGATTTTTCGCGGACAATGCGGTGAATTTTTGCCACAAAGGGACAAGTCGCATCCACATAAGAAATGCCCAAATCCTGGAGCGTGTCGTACACTTCGCGTGACACCCCGTGCGAACGGATCACCACCGTTGCGCCTTTGGGCGCATCTTTGGGATCCTCAATGATCGTCACCCCTTTGGAGCGAAGATCGTCCACCACCTGAGGATTGTGGATGATCGGTCCCAGCGTACAGATCTGCTCCCTATTTTGCGCAAGGTCGTACGTCATCTGCACCGCCCGGTTGACCCCAAAACAGAAACCGGCCGTTTTGGCCAACAAAATTTCGGTCATGCGGGATCCTCCATCAACTCAGCGATTGCCTGGTACACCAGCTTCGATGCACGCGCCATCGAACGGCGGTCGTCTTTGTTCATCTTCAAATCCGTATTGGCAATCGGTTTTCCGTAGCGCACCAGCACCTTGGAACGGAAACGAAGTCCGCGTTCAAAATGCTCGACCATGATCGTTGCCGGAACCACATCCGCACCCGTCTGGCCGGCAATGTAGATGGCGCCGAGCTTTAACTTCAGCAGCTTCCCGTCTCTGGAACGGGTCCCTTCCGGGAAGATCGCCAGCACTTCGCCGTTTTTGACAATCTGTTCGGCATACTCCAGCGCCGAAAGGTCGCCGCTTCCGCGTTCGACCGGAAAGGCACCCAGCGCACGGAGCAGTGCGCCGATCAGCGGATTGCGAAACAGCTCCTCTTTCGCCATATAGTTAAACGGACGGGGCACCCGCACCGCATAAAAGAGCGGGTCCATCGCGGTGATGTGGTGTGCTGCGATGATGTAGCCGCCCTGCTGCGGCAGGTTTTCCAACCCTTCGAAGCGGACGGAATAGAGCAAAAAGCACACAAAACGGCAGACATTGCGGGCAATCTGATAGAAAATTCTCATGCATGCACCTCGCGTTTGACCAGCGCACACAGCGCGTCGATGGATTCTTCCAGCGTCATTTCCGACGTATCCAACAGCACCGCATCGGGCGCCTGTTTGAGCGGTGCGATCGCACGGTTGCGGTCGTTTTCGTCCCGCTCCTCAATTTCCCGCAGCGTCTGTTCATAATCCACCGTCATGCCTTTTTCCGCCAGCTGATCCACCCGGCGTTTGGCACGTACCGCAGCGCTCGCCGTCAAAAACACCTTGACGGTCGCGTTCGGAAGCACCACCGTGCCGATGTCGCGTCCGTCCATCAGCACATCGTGGGTGCGCGCCAGTTCCTGCTGGAGGCCCAGCAAAAAGGCACGAACGGCAGGGATTGCCGACACCTTCGAGGCATTCATCGAAATTTCGGGGGTACGGATTTCTTCCGACACATCTTCCCCGTTCAAATATACCCGCTGTTCCCCGTCGACAAATCCAAGCTCCACCTTGGTTTGGGGAAGCGCAGCTTTTACGCCCTCTTCATCCGACGGATCCACCTTCTGGCGCAGCACCGAAAGTGCAATCGTCCGATAAAGCGCGCCGGTATCCACATAAAGAAAGCCAAACCGTGCGGCGGCAGCACGCGCAATGGTGCTTTTTCCGGCGCCGGCAGGCCCGTCAATCGCGACTGAAATCAACACGACACATCCTTTATTTCCTGATTTTTTCTGCTTTACAAGTATTTCCATTTTACCATAATTCCTGCAAAAAAGCAAGAAAACCGGCATTGGAGAAGTTTGCCAAATCCCCCGCTGATTTTCGTGCAGGTTTCCCCGTTTTCATTGACTTTTTGCACAAAATCCGGTAAGATGAATACAGTTATCATTTTCAGAAAGCGTGAAGATTATGCAAAGAATTCCCATTTCTACCGGCGCACCTTACGAAGTGCTGGTTGGACAACAGCTGCTGGAACAAGCGGGCACACTCATCGAACACGTCGTATCGTTTCAAAAAGCGGTGATTGTCACCGACGACAAGGTGGCGCCGCTCTATTTAGAGAAGGTGCTCGCCTCCTTCTCCGACCAATACCACATCGAGGTCTTTGTGCTGCCAAACGGCGAATCCTCCAAATGTGAGAGCGAACTTTTTCGGTTATTCTCGTTCCTCTGTGAAAAGGGACTGACCCGCACCGATCTGCTCATTGCGCTGGGCGGCGGCGTTGTCGGGGACTTGTGCGGGTTTGCCGCTTCCTGTTATCTGCGCGGCATTCCGTTTGTCCAAATCCCGACCACCCTGCTGGCACAGGTGGACTCCTCCGTCGGCGGCAAAACCGCCATCGACCTGCCGCAGGGCAAAAACCTGGTGGGCACTTTTTATCAGCCAAAACTGGTGCTGTGCGATACCGATACCTTAAATACGCTGGAACCGGCGGACTTTGCAGGCGGCATGGCGGAAGTCATCAAATACGCCTGCATCGCCGACCGCGCGTTGTTTGACACCCTGCACGAACCGCTCAGCGATGAACGTCTTGTGCACATCATCAGCCGCTGCATCGAAATCAAGGCACAGGTGGTGGCAGTGGATGAACACGACACCGGACTGCGCATGGTTTTGAATTTCGGGCACACCATCGGGCACGCGGTGGAAAAATACCACCACTACACCGACTACACCCACGGCGAAGCCGTCGCCATCGGCATGGTAAAAATCCTCACCCTTGCCGCGGCCGCCGGGTACTGCCCCGCCTCCTTTGCCGATGAAGTGGAAGCGCTCTGCAAGCTCCATCACCTGCCCACCGTCTGCGATGTGCCGGAAGAAGAGCTCTTTGCGGTCTGCGGACTGGACAAGAAAAACGCGGGCGACACCATCCGCATCATTTTACTGAAAACCATCGGGGAAGCGTCGATTGTGCCGATGAAGCACGACCGCTTCCGCGATTTCCTGAAAGGGAACTGACATGGATTTAAATCTACATCCTGCGAAACTGGCAGGCACCGTAAACATCCCGGCATCCAAGAGCCTTTTGCACCGCGCCATGATCTGTGCGGCGCTTGCTCCGGGTGTTTCGACCATTGAAAACGTCTATTTTTCGGAAGACATTCACGCGACCATCGCCTGTTTGACCAAGCTGGGCGCACAGTTTTCCATCGACGGCAGCACCGTCACCGTCACCGGCATTCAAAATCATCCCAATAAAGTCACCTTAGACTGCGGCGAGAGCGGCTCGACGATCCGTTTTCTGATTCCGATTGCCGCCGCCATGAACATCCGCGCCACCTTTACCGGACGCGGACGGCTGATTACCCGCCCGCTCGATCTCTATCAGCACGCACTGGGCAATCACGGCGCTTTTTTCCGCTATCACGGGTTTTTGCCCTGTTCCATCGCGGGACAGCTGCGGGGCGGGGAGTATGCCATCGCCGGAAACGTCAGCTCCCAGTTTGTAACCGGGCTTTTGCTGGCGCTTCCGCTTCTCTCGGAAGACAGCACCCTGCATGTCCTGCCGCCGTTTGAATCGCAAAGCTACGTCAAGATCACCTGCTCG
>CALXIC010000108.1 GCA_944388265.1 uncultured Clostridia bacterium
GATTGAAGGGCTCGATCCCCTTTGGGTCTTAAACCACTGCCATTTTCTGGACAGTGCCAAAAACAACAAACGCCCCATGACCTTTTCGCGCTATGCGGGGCCGGGGTCGCACCGCTACCCCATCGGGTTTTCCGGCGACACCGTCATCACCTGGGAATCGCTGCAATTCCAGCCGAAGTTCACCGCCACCGCCGCCAACATCGGCTACGGCTGGTGGAGCCACGACATCGGCGGGCACATGAACGGCTACAAAAACGACGAGCTGGAAACCCGCTGGTATCAGCTGGGTGTCTTCTCCCCGATCAACCGGCTGCACAGCACCAACAACCCCTTCAACGGCAAGGAACCGTGGCGCTTTGATTCCAAAGCGCGGGCGGTGATGGACCGCTTTTTGCGGCTGCGCCATCAGCTCATCCCCTACCTCTATACGATGAACGCCCGCGCCTACGAAGACGACCGTCCGATCTGTGAACCGCTTTATTACGAATACCCGGCCGAATGCCCCAAAGCATCCTACCGCGCGTACGATTTTGAAAACGAATACTGGTTTGGCAGCGAACTGCTTGCCGCACCGATCACGACGCCCGAACTTCCGGGAATTGACCGCGCGGCGCAGTCGGTCTGGCTGCCGGACGGTGATTGGTTTGATTTCTTCACCGGACTTCATTACACCGGCGGGCGCACCATCACCTGTTACCGCAAGCTCGATTCCTTCCCGCTCTTTGCCAAAGCGGGCGCCATCGTGCCGATGACGGCGGAAATTTTCGGGGATGCTTTCCTCCAAAATCCCAAGACGGTCCACCTCAAATGCTTTGCGGGAGCGGACCGCACCTTCACCCTCTACGAAGACGACAACGAAACCGACGCTTACCAACAGGGCGACGCGGTGCGCACCCGCTTCGAACAGCGCTGGACGGAAGGGAAACTCATCCTGCATCCGGCCGAAGGCAACCGCCGTCTGCTGCCCGAAACCCGCAGCTATACGCTGGAGTTTGTCGGTTACGACCGTCTGCCGCAGCAGGTGCTGGTCAACGGTACTGCCTGCACCCCGCAGTGGGTCGCTTGCTCCGACGGCATTGAACCGACAAATGCCGGTTCGGTTTTGGTTCTTTCCGACATTCCCACCGACGCGGTGGTGGAAATCTGCTTTGATGCGCCGCCCGCTTTGTCGCCCAACGAGACGACGGCACTTTTATTCGATTTTCTCAACGAAGCGGAAATTTCCTTTGATTTAAAAACTCAAATCTACAACCTCTTGACGACTCCGCACAGCTTGGCGCATCGGTTAAGCGCCTTGGCCGGCATGCAGCTGGATGCGGATCTCACCCGCTGCCTCACGGAACTGCTGACAGCGGACGCATAAGGAGGGTGTGCATGAACGAAAAACTCCCCTGGTGGAAACAATCCACCGTCTATCAGATTTATCCGCGCAGCTTTTACGATTCCAACGGCGACGGCATCGGCGATTTGAATGGAATCACCCAAAAGCTCCCCTATCTGCAAACGCTGGGTGTGGACGTCGTTTGGCTGTCGCCCATCTACCAGTCCCCCAACGACGACAACGGTTACGACATTTCCGACTATCAATCCATCATGGCGGAATTCGGCACCATGGAAGACTTTGACCGCCTGCTGAAAGAGGCGCACGCGCTGGGACTTCGGGTGGTGCTCGATCTGGTTGCCAACCACACCTCCGACGAGCATCCCTGGTTTGTGGAAAGCCGCCGCTCCAAGGACAATCCTTACCGAGACTATTACATCTGGCGCGATGCCAAAGACAGAAAAGAACCGAACAACTGGGGTTCCTGTTTTGCCGGACCGGCATGGGAATGGGACGAGCAGACCAAGCAGTATTATCTGCACCTCTTCTCCAAAAAACAGCCCGATCTCAACTGGGACAATCCCACGGTACGGGAAGAGATTTTTTCGATGATGCGCTGGTGGCTGGACAAAGGCATCGACGGATTTCGTATGGACGTCATCAGCCTGATTTCCAAAGAACCTGGTCTGCCGGACGGCGTACCCATGGCAACGGGTTACACCTCCTTTAACGTATGCGCGAATGGTCCCCATGTGCACGAATACCTAAAGCAGATGCGCCGGGAGGCGCTGGCTCCCTACGACACGCTCACGGTGGGCGAATGCTCCGGGGTGACGCTGGAAGAGGCCAAACGCTACGCCAATGCGGATGGAAGCGAACTGAACATGGTGTTTCAGTTCGAACACACCGACATGGATTTTCTGGATTTGGGGCACAAATGGGGATATCAAAAAGTATCGCTGCCCCGGCTCAAAGAAATTCTCTCCCGCTGGCAGGTTGGACTGCACGGCATTGCGTGGAACAGCCTGTTTTGGCAAAATCACGATCAACCGCGCATCTTAAACCGCTTGGGAGATCCGGTGCATTACCGCGAACGTTCCGCCAAACTGCTTGCGATCTGTTTGCATTTGATGGAAGGAACGCCCTACGTCTATCAGGGCGAAGAACTTGGGATGACCAATTATCCGTTCCAGTCGCTGGATGAATTCCGCGATTTGGACAGCATCCGCGCTTACGAGGAGTTGGTGCCGCGCTTCTGGTCGCACGAGGAAATGATGGATGCCCTGCGCTACAAAAGCCGCGACAATGCCCGTACGCCGATGCAGTGGAGCGATGAGCCGCAGGCAGGATTCACCACCGGCACGCCGTGGATTGCCGTTCATCCGAATTACCGCACCGTCAACGCAAAAGCGGCGCTTGCGGACCCCTCTTCCATTTTTTACACCTATCAAACACTCATCCGCCTGCGGAAAGAATGGCCGTTTTTGGCGCTTGCCGATTACCGCTTGCTGCTTCCCGATGACGAAGCGCTCTTTGTTTACGAGCGCCGGTTGGAATCAGAACGCCTGTTGGTGCTCTGCAATTTCTCAGACAAAGAACAGCCCTTCACTCTTCCCGACGGATACGAACACGCTTCGATTCTCATTCAAAATACCGGCCGCGAAAATGTTTCGCAAAAGGATCGGTTAAAACCCTATGAAGCGTTTGCACTGCATCAAATCGTGTAAATCCCATGGGATACCCCATGATCAAAAGGAGATTCTTTTATGCCCATTTCTTATCAAAAAGATTACCCCCGTCCACAGCTGGTGCGTTCGCAGTGGACGAACTTAAACGGAAACTGGGAATTTGCGTTTGACGACGACCAAACCGGTGAAGTCAACGGATTCGTCACCGCGTTTCCCAAATCGCAGAACATTGTGGTTCCGTTCACCTATGAAACAAAGATGAGCACCATTGGCGACGAACGTCCGCACAATCAGGTGTGGTACCGCCGATCATTTTCGGCAAAACCCGTTTCGGGCGAACGCACCCTGATCCACTTCGAAGGGGTGGACTATGAAGCCAAAGTGTGGATCAACGGCCACTTTGCCGGTTCGCACGTCGGCGGCTATGCACGCTTTACGGTCGATGCGACCGATTATCTGAAAGAAGGCGAGAACGAACTGGTGGTCTCTGCCCGCGATTCTTTCGACATGCAGATCCCGCGCGGCAAACAGCGCTGGTACGACCACAACTACGCCTGCTGGTATGTGCAGACCACCGGCATCTGGAAAACCGTCTGGATGGAAACTGTACCGGCCGCGCACATCACCAACATCAAACTCACCCCGGACATTGACCGCAAAACCATCACCGTCGAGCTGTGGGCCGCTGCGCCGCAATTCCCCTGCACGGTGGAATTTGAACTCTCCTATCAGGGCAAACCGCTGCTTTCGCAGGCAAACGCCATGCTGGGAAAACGCGCCACCTTCTGCCTGCCGGTGGATGCACAAAATGCCGAAGGCGTTTTGGAACCCGTACACCTTTGGTCTCCCGAAGAACCGGCGCTCTATGATTTGAACCTGTCGCTTTGCACCAAAACCTCGACCGATACCGTCGCCACCTATTTTGGGATGCGCAGCATCGAAACCCGCGACGGTCAGGTGCTCCTAAACCACCATCCGCTCTATCAGCGTCTGCTGCTCGATCAGGGATACTGGTCGGATTCCCATCTGACGCCCCCGTCGGAAGAAGCGCTGGTGGAAGACATCGACAAAACCATCCAGCTGGGGTACAACGGCGTGCGCAAACACATGAAGGTGGAAGACGAACGCTTCCTCTACTGGGCGGATGTGAAGGGTCTTTTGGTCTGGAGTGAATTCCCCGCCACCTTCGCCTTTGGGGATGACGCCATCGAAGCTTTCACCGAACAGTGGATGGAAGTCGTGCGGCAGAATTACTCCCATCCTTCCATCATCACCTGGACACCCTTCAACGAATCGTGGGGCGTGCCGGACATCCAGACCGAACAGGTGCAGCAATCCTTCACCGAAGGGATTTACCATCTGACCAAAGCGTTTGACCCGATGCGTCCGGTCATCACCAACGACGGTTGGGAACACACCATTTCTGATATCATTACCCTGCACGACTATGAACCGGACGGCACTGCATTCCTGGCGCGCTACCAGCAAAAGGACGCCATTTTGGAAAACCGTCTCTTCCCGAATCTTGACAAACCCGCATTC
>CALXIC010000109.1 GCA_944388265.1 uncultured Clostridia bacterium
CCACGCGGACGCTTCCTTTCATGCAAAGGCTCGGAAGGGTGCGGCCCTGAATTTCCACCGTTTGATCCGTCATCGGTGCCGAGCGGGAAAGACGCACATCGCGCAGCAACACATCGGGCTGATCCGCACCTTCTGCACAGTACACAAGCGGGCCGCGGCAGATGGCCATGCGTCCGGCATAATGCTTGCAGTTCGGCGAAGCTTCGACGAAACGAATCGGCATGTCGAGCACCAATTCGATGCAATCGTTTTCCTTCCAGTCGCCCTGCAGCACCACATAACCGTTTTCCGGCGTGCAGGCAATTTCTTCCCCGTTTTTACGGATGGTTGCTTTTTCACACCATCCCGGAATGCGCAGTGCCAGCTGGAAAGCCGCCGGTTTTTGCACCGTAAACTTCACCGTCCCATCAAACGGATAGTTGGTTTCCTGACGCAAGGAGAGCTGTTCTCCCTTGATGTCCAGATTCAGCTGGCTGTCCATATAAAGATGGGTATAAAGCGTGCGGTCAACGCAGGAATACGCATAGTCTTCGATCGAAGCCAAAAACCGCACCAGGTTCGGCGGGCAGCAGGAACAATCAAAGACGCGCACGCGTTCCAACAGGGGCAGATGCTGTTTTCCTGCCGGCGGACAAGTGTTATTGTGTGCCACCAGTTTCGCATCCGCTGCAAGCGGATTTTCGTAGAAGAAATGATCCCCCGTCAAAGAGATGCCGCCCAGCACCGTATTGTAAATGGCCTGTTCCGCCACATCAGCAAAACGTCCTTCCGGCACATCCTTCCACAAACGTTTGCAGAACATGGCAAGTGCAATGGATGCGCAGGTTTCAGTATAAGCGGTATCATCCGGCAAGTCGTACGGAATGGTAAACGCTTCGCCCGCATGAGTAGAGCCCACGCCGCCGGTGATGTAAAGCTTCTTCGAAACAATTTCATCAAACAACGTCCGGCAGGCTTTTTTGAGCGCTTCATCGCCGTCAAGCGCCGCCAGATCCTGCATGCCGCAGTAGAGATAGAGGGCGCGCACGCAATGACCCACCGCTTCGGTCTGTTCCACGACCGGCAAATGCGACTGCGTATAGCTGGCGTCAAACGGAGCATTGGTATCTCGTTCGCTTCTTCCACGCATATCGATGAAATAGCGCAACAATTGGTGATACCGTTCGTTTTTGGTTTCTTCATACAGACGATACAGTGCGAGTTCGATTTCCTGATGACCGGGCGTATCAAATGCCGCGGCATGGTTTATGCGGAACACCTCGTCAATATAGGTGATGTAGCGTTCCATGGCATCAAGCATCTTCCGTTTTCCGGTCGCATGATAATAAGCGATCGCGCCTTCCAGCAGATGACCGGCACAATAGAGTTCATGATCCATGCGTCTGGTGAAAATCGCATCCGGTTCCACCGTTTTAAAATAGCTGTTCATGTAGCCGGTGTCCAGCTGATTTTTGACCAAGCTGTCAATCGCCTGATCCACGAGCTGTTCCAATTTTTCATTGGGTTCTTTTTGAATCAAATACGCAGCGCCTTCCAGCCATTTGGCAATGTCCGAATCCCAGAAAATATGCGGACGCTGAGGTTCTCCCTCTTTCCAATTGCAGTCGAGTGCTGCAAACCGTCCGGTTTCTGCGAAACGGTTATACACTGCCCAAACGGTGGTATCACGGTCGAGCTGCTGTTCTGTTTTCCAGAATCCGCCTTGAATCGATACCGACGGATAAGATACCGTAGCCATAAAAATCTCCTTTTTTGTGTACATCAATAGGACGGGAATTGTGAAACGCGCAGTTTTATCCGTCCAATTTGTGTAAAACATACAATCGAATTGAATTCATCATACCAAAAGAATCCTGAATAATATATACAAATATTAGCAAAAAATATCACGATATTTCATTTGTGAATAATACAATATTAGCATTTGATATCTTTAATATTGATTTTTTATCGGTTTTACGGTACTATGATATATAAGAATATTAGCTTGAAAGGGTCAAGATCGTGTCGTATTTGAATGTTCCTATTCCCACCTATCCCTATTTCATTATTTCTGGCAACGCCACCTACCGTCCAGGAGATGTGCATTCCAATCGAAACGGCATCGATTGTTTTGACGTCATCGTAGTGACGCAAGGGACACTCTATATGCACGTCCATCATGAGTCCTACGCCATTCATGCGGGCAGCGTTTTGATTATCCCGCCCAACACCAGCCATTACGGCTATAAAATTTGCAATGAGACCACCTTCTTTCACTGGCTGCACTTCAACACCGCAGAAAGTTTCAACATCTCTGATCTGCCAAAATCTCTTGGGGAACCGCATGTCGCCTCGATTGATGAAGCGGCAGAAAATATCGTCTCCTTTCCGCTCTTTCAATCGCTGTCCAATGAATCGTTTGCGAAAATCTGTTCACTGCTTCAGCAGCTCGAATCGATGTCCATCAACCGATTCGAAAAATCCACGCGCATTTTAAAACCAATCGGAAGCCCTTTGCACCAACAAAGCCTGCTGATGCAGATTTTGCAGATTCTCTCGATGTTTCCGGATAACACCGTAAAAAACAATTCATGCTATATGATCTTGCAATATCTGTCGTTGCATTATTCCGAAAAAATTGAACTCAGCAAGCTGGCTGAAATTGCAAGCTGCCACCCCACTCAGGTCATTCGATACATCAAAAAACAATACGGCATGTCACCGTTTCAGCTGCTCAACAACATCCGCTTGCAGCGTTCGTGCGAATTCTTAAAGCGTACCGACATGACGGTTGCGGAAATTGCGTATGCCGTGGGGTTTGCGTCCTCCTCCTACTTTTGCAAACAATTCAAATTGGTTTATAAAACCTCCCCCAAGCAATACCGCCTGCATCACACATAATATATCAAAGCCTCCCGTCAAAAATGACATCGTCGTCCGTCGGATGCTCCTTCCATCCAGTTGGCCAAGGCTTTCATTTGCAGAAAAACACCCGGCAGATGCTCATGCATCTGCCGGGTGTTTTTGCTTCATGGACCAATTCACCGTCGTGTGCACTGGACAAAAACAAAACATTCATTACGTCACATCGTATCGCATTTGTCCAAAAAACGCTGGTTTGTTTTTGTTGTTTTTTACGAATTATGATTATTTTTTCAAAAAATACTATACAGTTTTTAAAAAAGCATTATAATAAAATCAGTTTTTGTATCTGAATTCATTGCGTTGAGGTGTCTATCATGAGCGGAAAAACCAAAGATATGACCCAGGGTCATCCCACAAAACTGATTTTTTTCTTTGCCTTACCCTTGATTTTGGGCAACATTTTCCAACAGCTGTACACGGTTGTGGATGCCATTGTCGTTGGGCAAGGAATTGGTGTCAGTGCGCTTGCGGCCGTCGGCGCAACCGACTGGCTGCATTTTATGCTTTCCTGGACGATCATGGGTTTGACGCAGGGATTTTCCGTGCTGATTTCCCAATATTTCGGCGCAAAAGATCAGGAAAAACTTCAAAAAACCATCCACATGTCCATTGTGCTGGGCGGTTGTTTTGGTCTCTTCTTCACCTTTGTGGGCTTATTGATGGCAAAGCCGGTGCTTCTTTTGCTGCGTACGCCAAACGATATTTTGGCCGACTCTCTCACCTATTTGTCCATCCTGTTCGGGGGACTGTTGGTGGTATCGGCATATAATGTTTTCTCTTCCATCCTGCGCGCTTTGGGCGACGGCCGCACGCCGCTGATTGCCATGATGATTGCCGGATGCATGAACATTGTGCTGGATTTGCTTTTCGTCTTAGGATTCCACTGGGGAATCGGAGGGGCCGCCCTTGCAACGATTATTGCACAGGCTTTTTCCGCCCTTTATTGTTTCCATTCCATCTGCCGGCTGCAGCTGCTTTCTTTCCATAAGCTCGATTGGAAACTCGATTGGGGCATCATCAAGGAACTTTGCAGACTTGGCATTCCGATTGCACTGCAAATGGTGATTGTTGCGGTGGGCGGCATGGTGCTGCAATTTGTGCTCAATCAGTTCGGCACGGAATTTATTGCCGGATTTACTGCCACCAACAAATTGTACGGCTTATTGGAATGCAGCGGTATTTCCTTTGGCTTTGCGATGAATACCTACGTCGGCCAAAACTTGGGCGCGCGGAAATTTGACCGCATTCGGGTCGGAATGCGCAGTGTCGTCAAACTGTCCGTCTTTTTCTGCCTGTGCATCGGGGTGGCGATGGTTTCGTTCGGCAAACCCCTGTTGTCGCTGTTTGTCTCTTCCGACGCGGGCAACAGAGCGCAGGTGGTGGAAATTGCCTACCAATATCTGTGCATCATGTCCTGCACCCTGATTTTCCTCTATTTTCTGCATGCGTACCGTTCCGCCATTCAGGGGCTTGGAAACGGCACCAAACCGATGATTTCCGGCGCCGTAGAAACCGTAATGCGCGTTTCCGTGGCGTTGATTTTGCCCAATCTGATTGGCGAATACGGCGTGTTCTTCTGCGAAACCGCCGCCTGGTTCGGCGCTGCCGTCTACCTCATCCTCGCCTATCGTGTGGAGCTGAGAAACGCCATGAACGCATGGTCGCAAAGTGCACCGATAACGGAGCAGGTTGTCGGATAACACGGCAAAACGCTGACACTTTCACCGTGTATTTGAGTGTCATGCGAATCGTTTTTCTTTCGGAGGTTTTCTTCTTATGTCACACCGTGTCATCGATTTAAACACCTGGGAACGCCGTGAGTTTTTCGAACATTTTCTTCACGAAGTGCGCTGTACCTACTCCACTACGGTACATTTGGACATCACCAACCTGAAAGGCCATCGGCTTTACCCGGCAATGATTTGGCTTTTGACCAAGGCTGTGCGTCAAATGCCGGAATTTCGTACCGCATTGACCGACGAAGGCGTGGTGATTTACGACGACATGCATCCGTCGTACACGATTTTCAATTCGGAAAATCATCATTTTTCCGCCATTTGGACGGAGTTTCACCAGGACTACGCCTCTTTTTTGCGGGCATATGAAGCAGACACGGCGGCATACGCCTCCTCCAAACAGTATGCGCCAAAACCCCATCGTCCCTCGAATTCGTTTGATGTCTCGATAATCCCCTGGTTTACGTTTACTGCGTTCGATCTCAACGTCTTTGACGACGGAACCTATCTCCTTCCCATCTTCACCTTAGGAAAATTTTTTGAAGAAGACGGAAAAAGAAAAATCCCCCTCGCCATCCAAGTGCATCACACGGTATGCGACGGGTATCATGTCGGCGTATTTGTGGAAACGCTGCAAACGCTCATCGATGAATTTGAGTAAATTGAAAAAACAGATGCCAAAAAGCCCTTCGCAAAATCGCGAAGGGCTTTTCTTTTTGCCATATTTTTATGAAGCGATGTCAGCAGGCAAATCATTTGCCGGAAAATGCTCCTGCTTTTTTATCAGCCGTAAATCAGCACGTTCCACGACAGTTTCGGCAAAACGACTTCTGCGCCGTCGGAAACCGGCAGTTCTTTCATGCCGACTTCATCCGGCTGATCGATGGTGTTGCGCGCTTCCAGATCGTCGCCTGCGAGCACCAGATGCTTTTTGAGCTTGCGGTCGCCATAACCCTGGAGTTCCACTTCCAGCGCCGTATCCTCATCCTGACTGCAGTTTAAGACAAAGACACGCACTTCATCTGCTTCTTCGTTATACACCACCGCCGGTTCGACGAGGTTCAGTTCGCCGAACGACGACGAATAGGTTTCACTTTCCACCGCCGCTTTCATCGACGTGCCGCGGCCGTATTTGCTGAGCATATGGAACGAGTAATAGGTCGTTTGTTTAAAGACACCGCCGCCGCGCACCGTCGTAATCGGCGCAATGACGTTGATGAGCTGTGCCAAGCACGCAATTTCCACGGTATCGACGTTGTTTAAGAGCGTGATGCCCATGCCGCCGAGCACGAGGCTGTCCAGCAGCGAGTATTTTTCTTCCAAAATACCCGGAGCAACTTCCCATTTTTCCGCAGAGGTCAGTTCAAAGGTCGTCATACCGGAAAGATCGCTCATCGAATCCATCTTAATATCCTGGAAGTTCCAAACGTTCCATTCGTCCAGACAGATCTTGATGTCTTTGGTAAATTTATTCTTTGCCTTGACGTATTCAATCACGCGGACGCTGTTTTTGATGTGGTTATCCAGTTCTTTGTAGGACGCCAGGAAGTTTGCAAGCCCCTGTCCGGCATTCATGACGTAGTGATGAGTCGAAAGATAATCCACCTGATTGTACAGTTCGGGAAGCATCACGCGGTCCCATTCCATATAGGTCGGGAGCATGTCGTAGCTGCTGCCGCAGGCAACGAGCTTGATGCTGGGGTCGACCCATTTCATAATCTTTGCCGCTTCCAGTGCCTTTTTGGCATAGTCTTCGGCCGAGAGATGTCCGGCCTGCCAGTTGCCTTCCATTTCGTTGCCCAGGCACCAATATTTTACGTTGTACGGCTTCGGATGGCCGTTCTTGGCGCGCAGGTCACTCCAGTAAGTGCCGCCCGGATGGTTGCAGTATTCCACCAAATCCCCGGCATCCTTAATCGATCCGGTGCCAAGGTTGACAGCGATCATCGGTTCGATGCCCGCTTCTTCCGCCCAGCGGCAGAATTCATCGATGCCAAACTCATTCGTTTCAATCGAGCTCCACGCATAGTCCATTCTTCTGGGGCGGTTTTCCTTCGGACCAATGCCGTCATGCCAGTCGTAGCACGACACAAAGTTGCCGCCCGGATAACGGATCACCGGCACGTTCAGTTCCTTGATGAGCCCAACGACATCCTGACGAATGCCGTTTTCATCCGCCGCCGGATGACCCGGTTCATACAAACCGGAATAGATGCATCTGCCCAGATGTTCGGTAAACGATGCATAAATTTTATCATCAATTTTTCCGATCGGATAATGCTTGTCGCTGAATACCTTTGCTTTCTTCATGGTACAAACCTCCCGCGTTTGCGACGCTATTCTTTTGCAACCATTATACTTTTCGTTTGATTTATGATATACTAAAAAAGTACCATTCTTAATAAAATATAATCGCAAAGAGGTTATTTATGAATCTTTCTTTTGCCGAACTCCTCTATCAAACCACCAAACTGCCCGTTTGTGTGATCGACCAACAAAAAACCATTCAGCGCTGTTTTCCCAAAAAGATGTCCGGCTTTTACAGTGAGCATTTTCTGGAAATCTGTCTGTTTGATTTTACCGTTCAGAAAAAAGACCTGCGGCATCCCTTTTGCATCACCCTTCCGCCGGCGCACTATTTGGGAATCTTGCAGCTTTCCGATACCAATTACATGATTCTCGGACCGGCGGCAGCCTTTCCGCACAGCCGGGAAGAGATCCTCCACCATGCCGAACACCAGCTCTACGCGGAGGACAAGCATCTTTTAACAGAGCTTTTGCTGCACGCCCCCATTATGACCAAACAGCAGTTCACCAGCGCCATCGCACTCTCGGCCGCTCTGCTGACAGGAGAAACGATTGAACCGGAAACCATCGGCGATGCGGACCCCATCCCAAACGACAACCCTTGGGAAAAGCACCTGACCGAATATGTTTTTTCCGCCAACGAAAACGCCCTCTTCCATACACCGGAAAGTCTGGAAGCCGCCGTATGCTCCGCCATTGAGGAGGGAAACAGCATCACCGCAGAAAAGCTCCTGCTCAAGCGAAGTTCCGGTACGTTCGGCGTTTTATCCCTAAACCCGGACCGGCAGGCGAAATATCTTTTTGTGACGGCTGCGGCGGTCTTTTCAAGGGCAGCGGTCGCAGGCGGGCTGACTTACGAAACCGCCTGTTCCATCGCGGACATCTACGTCCAGCAGGCAGACCGCATGAGCGATCCCGCCGCGATCAACGCCGCAATGGTGGAGCTTGCCAAATATTTTGCTCAGCGGGTTGCCGAGACAAAAGGCTATCGCAGCTATTCCGAACTGGTAAAAAACTGCTGCGATTACATCGAAAAGAATCTGCACACCAAAATCACGCTAAAACAGCTGGCAGCCATCTCCAACCGCAGCCCGCAGCGCCTCTCCCAGAAATTCAAAAACGAAACCGGATATTCTGTCGTCGACTACATCCACAGAGCAAAAATGCACGAGGCCAAACACCTGCTAACCTATTCTGCCTTCAGCCTGAGTGAAATCAGCAATTTCCTTTGCTATCCAAATCAAAGTTACTTCTGCAAAATTTTCAAGGAAACATACGGCGTTACCCCGCAGGTTTACCGAAGCAAGAAAGAAGCCTAACCGGGTGAACGATTGATTTGCCCGCAGGATGGCGGTAAATTAATTTTTGTTGATCGAAACCAACATCACAATAGGAGTAATAATTATGAAAAAATTAAATTATATCACCTTTGAACATGTAATGCAATCGCTCCTTTCAAAAAAGGAACATGAATTATTAAATAAAATAATACAAAAACTAAACTGGAATATCCATGACTTCAACCGTTTGATCGATAATATCAAAGAACCAAAGGATGTCATTTACTTTATTGTTTTAGGGGACTGGATAAAAGAAGCATGCGTAATGATTTATACATTGTATGAAAAATACGCAAATAATTTTGTTTACAAAGAAAACAAATCTCGAAAACAAGCCAATGATAAGTTCGAAGCTATTCGTTCTTTTATCGTAGCTCATCCATTAAGAACCACTCGGCATTCCGACGAAGGCTATGATGGCACCAAAAAATGTATTGATATTTATATGCATATACCTCCAAACGCTCGAGCAACCGGACAATGTAGCAAGGCAGACTTCTATATTGCATACTACGATAATCTCATGTGTTGTAATTATGAAGATCACATGTATTCTGAAATATGGGATTGTGCTTATTACAATATTGATCGTATAGAAGAATTTGGAAAATACTTATCAAAAATACGTCGAAAAAACCTTAAAGACTATAAATAATTAAATAATCCCAACAAAAAGGTCTTACTAAATTGAGTAAAATCAATTTAGTAAGACCTTTTCTATTAATTTGTGTTAGATTTCAACCAACAATCTTCTACAAAAAGTACCACATCGTTACGATGTTATGGCTTTGCCATTCGAATGGTATGGTTTCCTCTATTTTCAAAAGCCCCAATCGATCACAAATGTTTTTATAAATTGGGTTTTGCTCATCATTGAGCCTATTTGCGAATCACTTGCCTGCACGAATATTTTTTACCGTTTTTTGTTCGATGCTCAGATGTTCATAAACTCGGACTCCGCCATTGCCTACCGGTGCCTGTGCCAGAAGGCCCACTTTGATCGTCGGTTCTGCCGGCAGATGGAAGTATCTCATCATATAAAAGTTTTCGCCGTCCACAGAATAGTGGAATGCAAAGTTGTTGCCAACTCTGCAAACTTGAAGCCAAGTGGTGTTGCCTTCCAGGTTGCAGCCGTTCGCATCATCGGAATCCCCTTTGGTTACCACACTGACCGCAGCGTGTGTGCCAAAATCGGTGAGTTCAAAGCAGCATTTCGCCCAGCAAGTCAAATCCTTCATGACCATGACGGAAGCAGAATCGTAGGTATCTTGAAAATCATGAGAAACCTTGACCCGGAGCACGAAATCTCCTTCTAATTCCGTATAGTAATAAGGCGCATTGCAAAGGGATTCCGGGAGAATTCCTTCCTCGCATTCATCGATGCTGCCACAGAAAAAATCCGTCTGAGCAGGTGCTACAATCTCGATTCGATCCTCTGTCTGATGTAACGAACTTTCGTTTAACCACTGAAATTTCATGATGTTCATCCTTCCGTTATCATTTTTACGGTATTATAACATCAAAATTTCCCAAAAGAAAGGCACAATATCCCCAAGAGAAAGCATTATTTACCCAAATGACCATTTTGACCAGGGGTATATCCATAGGCCCTCTTAAACTGACGGCTGAAATAGTTTACCGAATGAAATCCACAGGCAAAACAGATTTCCTGGATAGTCAATGTTTGTTCACTCAGCAATCGGTGAGCGGTCTGAAGCCGATATTGAATCAGTGCGTCCACCGGGGAACATCCCATATAGGTTTGAAAACAACGCCCCGCTTCGCTGCGGCTGATATGAGCCGCACTTGAAATCTGTTCCAAGGTGACTGTTTCGGCATAATGTTCATAAATGTAGTTCAGCATCTTTTGAAGGCGTATTTGACTTTTCAACTGAACACGTGACGTTTCCAATTTGGGAAAGGTATCCAGATTGCGAAAGAGATACTCGAAAATTTGGCTGATGTTGCGCTGTACCACCAATTCATAACAGGGTGTTTGCTGGCTCAAACAACGGTAGGTTTCCCGGATCAAACGGTGAGCTTCTTCACAGGAACGGTCTCCCTGCCGAAATACTACAAAGGGCAAGGAATCGCACTGCGCAATCGGCCGAATATATTTTTGATAAAGAGTGCTCGTTTCCGGGGCCACTAAGGTACCGGAAAAAACGATATTAGGCATGGGGTCCGGTACATCGCACGGCAACTGTTTGATTCCATGCAGGATATTTCCGTTGACAAAGATGCTGTCGCCCGCTTCCAAGATAACGTGCCGATCGCCCACTTGATAATCCAAAGCGGTGTGTTCTGCCGTTGCGATCTCAAAATCGGGATGCCAATGCAAAGGCCCTGCCCCATCCGGCATGGCCACAAGCTCATCGTGAAAATAAGCGATTGGGAATTTGTCCGTGTTGTGCGGAATATATTCTTTTAACTGGTGATCGAGTGTGATGGGCATATGTTTGATGCTCCTTTATAGCCATTAAAATGATTATATCACCAAATGATCACCGTGCCTACTAAATCTGCAAAGCGGCAGAAAAAAACCGGATTTTCCCGCCGCTGTCGAATATACAAATCTGACGTTTTGTT
>CALXIC010000110.1 GCA_944388265.1 uncultured Clostridia bacterium
GAAGAAGAACTGGAACAGGCACTGGAGGGTGCGACCTATCAACTGGTTCGCCGCGGTGGCTTTGTGGCTTCTGATACGTACGCGGAAACACCACAAAAAAAGAAAACGCAATACTTTTTCCGCTCCGGCTCCGTGTTTGGCCATCGGTTTACAGGCGATCTCTATTCCGTGGGCGGATTTGGTGAACATCCGGTTTATCGCTATGCAAAACCGATGTTTTTGGGGGTGGATTTATGAGTGGGACGGCTGGATGCATTCAAGTGTTCGACCTGGTGCTGACAGCACAGGCACCGGTCTTTATTGGAGACGGCAAAACCATCTTGAAAAAGTTCTATCTGTTTAATAAAAGAACCCACAAAGTGTCGATTCTGGACGAGCCGAAATTCTTCGCTCTGTTAATTCAAAAAAATCTGGTGGATTCGTATGAGAGATTCATGCTTAATCAAGGCGGAAGTTTGTTTGACTTCTTGACGCGGGACTGCCATCTGTCTGAAACGGATTGGAAGCCTGCTGTGCGCTATACTTTCGATGCCGGTGCTGCGCTGGATGCACATCATGCCTTGACGGACATTCAGGCTTTTATCCGGGATACCTCTGGGCGCGTTTATGTTCCCGGTAGCAGCGTCAAAGGCGCGCTTCGAACCATTCTTTTGCACCAGATGATCCGGGAAACAGGGCCGAAATCCACCGATCTGAAGCCAGATGAAAGGCAAAGGGGCGTTATTCCCGAGGAAGCCTATCTGCATGGTTTAAAGCTAAATCGGAAAAAACAGGACGATATGGTGAACAGCATCCTCCGGGGAATACAAGTATCCGACAGCATGCCGGTTTCCGACGAAAACATGGTGCTGGCAGATAAGTGGGACTGCCAAACGAATGGCACCCTGAAGAAAGTCCCGGTTTGCCGGGAAAGTATTCAGCCGGGAACAAAAATCCATCTGAAGCTGACTTTGGATCAAAGCGTTCTAAAGGGACGAATCACCCGGGAAAGCATTTTTCGGGCGATTGAGTCGTTTGATGCTTACTACGATGCAACGTATAGCAGCAGGTTTTCCCAGCCGCGTAGTGCGGCGGTGACTACCATAAAGCAGTGCCTTTTCCTGGGCGGCGGTGCAGGATTTTTTTCCAAATCGCTGATTTATCCATACTTGGGCGAAAAACGCGGATTACAAGAGACCGCAAAAATCATGCAGGAGTGCTTCCGACAGCACAATCATGATCGCGACGTGGCGTTGGGCATTTCACCGCATACGCTCAAATTCACAAAGTATCAAGGAGAATTTTGCCCGATGGGGTTATGCAAGGTGGAACTGCAATGATCGTACAATATAAGCTGCGGCTTGTGCGGGCGGAGCGTACGGCACTGCCCTCCTGCTTGGCATACAGGTTGTACGCTTGGCTTTTGGATCAAATCCCCAGAGAAGAGGCGGCGTGCTTCCACGATCAGACCCAGCAGGCCCTTACGCAGTATCTGGAACGCGATGGCGTTTGGACAGTCAATCTTTTCGGAGATGATGCTGTTGAACAGCTGGGCTGTGTGTTGGAACATGTCGAACGAATTATACTGCACGCTGAAGAGCTTACCGTACAGGATCGGCAGATCCGGCCAGTAGGTGAGCCGGAAGATTTTTTGCGGATGGGCAGGGGGGAGGTCGGGCGGCGCGCCTTATTGCGCATCGTATCCCCGGCGGCCTTCAAACAATCTGGGCGGTACGTTATTTTTCCGCAGGAAGGACTTCTGCTGCAGAGTCTTCTGATGAAATGGAATGCGGTGTGTCCCAAGTATCCGATGGAGGATGCCGATATGCTGGACGAAATGAAACGGGGAATACGCATTGTCGATTACAGCCTGCGTACAGGACGGTTTCAGCTGAAAAATGCTGCGATTCCCAGTTTTTACGGAAAGATTATACTGGAAGAACGGCTTCCGGTTGTATTGAAGGAAATCTGGAATGCACTTCTATGTCTTGCGCCGTATTCTGGAATCGGGATTAAAACGACCTTGGGCATGGGAGGCGTACAGGTAAATTGCCTGGAACGGCAGAACAGATAGAAGCGGAAAATGCAAGATTCCTGATTTCATACATTCTTGGTATGAGTCTGATAACTGCAACTGTCCGCGTCCAGTACACAGCATAAAAGGGAATCCGCCATCCTGAATGGGAGCGCGGACTCTCTTTATGGAATATATCGTAGGCAGCAGGTGGTCCAATGAGTTACAATCAGAATCCCCAAAACCCCAAAGCGGGCATCTATGTCTTTGTGGGGGTTATTGTGTCCGTGTACGCGTTTCTGGGCGGCGCGCAAATCTACAGCGACAGCCATGAAATCGGCATACTGTTCATTTTGGCCGTGCTGGTTCTATACTGGGGTATGCCGTTTTTCGTCGATGCGTATCGCAAATGGCGGGCGAACGAAGAGTCCGACGATCCGGATACCGCATCGACGAGCGCTCTATCCGGAACCGACATGCCGGGGGCGCAGCAAGCAGGCGGGGAAGCAGCACAGGCGGAGCGGCCGGCGATGCAGATCTACCTCATCGATTGCCCGGCGTGTGGACGCAAGGTGTCCAACTGCGCGCATGCCTGCCCGAATTGCGGCCACCCGATTGCAGACGGGCCGCAGAAATCGTAAACGCAGGCCAAAGGGCCCGTGGGGAAAAGATTTTGGGAAAAATGTAGGTTTGTCAAACATTTTGTACAGCGAGAGATTCAAAGAAGGCAGCAAGTTTTTCTTTGGGAGAGAGCCAGGCCAAGGGGCGCATAGGTAAGTTATTGGAGCGATTTTGGTGTACGGCGAGCTGCGCACCAAAATCGGCAAGGGAAAAGAAACGGTGGGTGTCATAGAAACGCTTCTGGTCTTCACGATGGCTGCGTTCTACTTTGCCGTTGTGGCGGGGCGTGTATGGACGGATCAGCTTGTGCCGGATCCCAAGCCGTGCAGCGGTCAGC
>CALXIC010000111.1 GCA_944388265.1 uncultured Clostridia bacterium
GGTGTGCACCAGCACCTTACCGTTTTCATCCAACAGTACGCCGTCGACCGCCCAGGTGTCAATCCCCATCGAAACCGGGCGCTTTCCAAGCGCGTCGCACCGGCGAAGCCCTTCCAGCACCTCCGAAAAAAGCCGGTTCAAATCCCAGCAAAGATGGCCGTCCACCCATTGCATACCATTGGAAAAGCGATAGACTTCTTCCAGCTCCATCCGCCCGTTGACCATACGGCCAAGGATATGCCGTCCGCTGGATGCGCCGATGTCCACCGCTAAATAATAAGGTTCCATCCAACTGCCCCCTTTCTTCTGTCTCTACCATACCAGAAGCAGAGCCAAAGAAAAAGAACCGGGTTTGACCAAAAAATTGTCCTTATTTTCCATCGTCCAAAATAGCGGCTGTTCGATGCGTTTGGCGAAACCGTCTGGGCGTTTGATGATACCGTTTTTTAAACTGGCGGAAAAAGAAGCTTTGATTTTCATACCCCACGGCGCGGGCAATTTCCTCGACCGACAAATCGGTATCAAGCAGGAAGGATTTTGCCTTTTCAAACCGCTTTTGGAGCAGCAATTCCTGAAAGGTGCTGCCCGTTTTTTCATGGATGAGCCGGCTGAGCACCGACAGCGACTGATGAAAGTCATTGGCAATCTGCGAAAGCTGTGCCGTTTTATAGTTGGTATCGAGATAGGTCAGCGTGGACTGCACCACCAGTTCGTCGTAATCCAAGGTCGAGGACTGCGTGAGGGTATCCATATGATTTAAGAGATGCAAAAAGACGATTCCCATCGAATACCGGTTGATTTCATCTTCGTTTCGGTCATCCTGCAGCAAGGAGGAAATCATATTTTCCATCATATTTTCCACAAAGGTATCGCCGCCCAACCGAAACAGCAAATAGTGCGCATTCGGCGCATCACGGCGCAAAAGATGCTGCAAAAAGTCGGCAATCACATTTTTGCGGTGCAGCATCTGCAAAGGCAGTTCGAAAAATTCGGGCAATGCAATAAAGTTGATGCCGATGTCCTCTTCCCCCGCTTCCTCGATGGCGTGCATCACCCGCTGATTGAGAAGCAAAAAATCGCCCGGTTTCAGGATCAGGCGCTGACCGTCAATCCAGTGGGTGATCGTGCCGTGGCAGACATACATCATCTCGACATAATTGTGCCGGTGTGCGGGAAACGCGACAAACCGGCTGTGCGGGCGAACGGTGATGAGCTTCCCTTTGGACAGCAACAGCTTTTGATCGATCTCCTCCGGCTGATCGGAGGTGTACAGTTCCTGCCGCACCCATCCGGGATGGCTGCGGTAATAGGCTTCTTCCGGCGAAATCTGCCGCAGCCGCTCCATCAGTGCTGCGTTCATCCCTCATCCATCCTTTCCCGGTTTGAAAATAACGACACTTTTTCTTTATTATAAAAGACCCACGATCTTCCGTCAACGAAAAAGGCAAAACCGCCGAAGCGGTTTTGCCTTTTTATCCATCATTCTGTTCGTGAACATTCGATGCTTCTTGCTGTTTGATTGTTCTGGCATACGCCAGCACCTGGGAAAGCACCTGCTTTTGATCGACATTCGAAAGCTGAAGCCGCCGGGCATACGAAAGCAGATCCGAAAACCACGGACCGGGGGAAAGCCCCGCTTCCACCAAATCTTTTCCGCATACGGCCGGTTTTGCCATCGTTTGCTGATACTGCTGCAGCCGATCCCACAAATAATTGGCGGTCGATGCGGACCATACCGCATAAGGCCGCCCCTCATGATCCGCCTTGGCAAACAGCACCAAGTCCTTCGGAGCGATCGCCTCATCAAACAAGTTGTTGGTCGCTTTGACCCTCGCGTGCTGTGCCGCCAGCTGATTGGGCCGCATATGAAGGAAGGATAAATTCTGCACCTCCCGATGCAGGGCGCGCACCGGAACCACGCGATTCAAAAAGGACCGGATCAGCGGCGCACCTTCCTTTTCATGACCGATGGAGCGAATCTGTCCGTTTTCGCAGGTGGTGGCCGTGATCTTTCCCAAATCATGGAGCAAAGCGGTCAATAAAAAGCTTTGCGGATGAACCGCCTCTTCGCGCAGAGCGGCCGCCCGATCCAAAACCAGCATGGTATGATTCCAGACATCGCCTTCCGGATGAAAACGGGGATTTTGCTGCACACCGATGAGCGCTTCCAGTTCCGGAAACCAACAAGACAGCTGATCTGCCCGCCGAAGCGTCCAAAAAAAGAGCGACGGCTGGCGCGCTTTGACGAGCGCTTTTCGCAGTTCCCCCCACACCCGTTCGCGGGCAAGCGAAGATAACTCCATTTGTCTCATCGTGCAGATGGTATCTTCCGCCACTGAGTACTCAAACCTTGCGGCAAATTGCGCGCCGCGCAGCACCCGAAGCGGGTCTTCGGCAAAGCGTACCGGATCAATCTGCCGGATGAGGCGCCGTTTCAGGTCCACCTGTCCGCCGAAAAAGTCCCAGACTTTTCCGGTCAGCACCTCCTGCATCATCGCATTGATGGTAAAATCCCGTCTTTGCGCCGTTTGCTCCAGCCCCAAAAACGGATCAACATCCACCCAAAAATCCCGATGGCCTGCGCCGGTTGCCCGCTCGCGCCGCGGCATCGCCACATCCAGCGAATATCCGTGAAGCCCATACACGCCAAAACTCTCGCCTTTGGTGAGAGGGGTGCCAAACCGCGCCAGAATCTTTAAAAAATCCGCCGGAACAAGACCATGCACCTCCAAGTCTAAATCCTTATTCTCCCGCCCCAAGAGGCGGTCGCGCACATAGCCGCCGACATAATAAAGCGTTCCGCCCGCTTCGCTGACCGCTTTGGCCAACTGATGCACCAAACAAAGTTCCTCTTCCCGTTGATGTGCCATGGTTTCCCCCCTTTTTGGTTTATTATAACAGAAAGCTTTTAGAAATCAACCATACCAAAGACGCAAAAGCGGCAAAGCGCATTTGCTCTTTGCCGCAAAAAGATCCAATTACTGAACCGGCTGTGCTTCTTTTTCGAGCTGTTTTTTAAGCAGCGTACGGAAAATCAAGCGGCTCAGCGGGCCGCAGTAAAACAGCTGCCAGAAAAATGCCATCGGGAAATTGCATCCAAAGGTATGTACCCAGGTGCCAAAGCTCGGTTCTTTAAAAAGCAGGGTTGCAATCAAGCTCATCACCGGGCACATGATGCAGACGATCATCATCGACATCGCATAAGTAATAAACTGCGGGCGATCCGTCGGGCGCATAAACGAAAAAGCCAGGCGCGCCGCCAGTTTTTCTACCACGAAAAATTCCAGCACAAACGCGATCGGCAACATGATGGGCAGTTCGTGCAGTGCCAGCAAAAAGGTCTGATTGGATACGCCGCCGGTATTCAGCGCAACGTTATAGACAATCATTCCATAAACCATCAGCGTGGCCATAATAATAGTAAAGACAATTCTTTGTACAAGTGTTTTCGGCATCCATTATTCTCCTTTCATTCTATACCTCTCGTACGAATCAAAAGAAGGTGCAGCAATCATTTTGCACCCTCTTTCCATACATTATTATACCAATCAAAAATTTTCTTCGTAAGTAAAAAATGAGCCGAACTTTGGAGAAATTCCAACAAAACAGCAAGAAAAAAATTGTGATTTTTTACAAACAAGCGTTTGCGTACTCTTTTCTCAAGAAAACAAATCGCTCAAATTTTGAAAACTTATATAAAAAACTGTTTTCTTTTGGAAAAATTGTGGTAAAATAGCATTGTTATGATCAATCTGCAAGATTCATTTCATGGACGAATCGGAAAGGGGCTTCTGCCATGCCGCTGGAACTACTCATCGCCATTCTCATTGTATTTGTGCTTTGTATTTTTGGATATATCTGCGGGCAACTGGCCTCCAACAAAGATTACAGCTTTGGAAAATGGTTTTTGTTTGGATTTTTTCTTTTTCCATTTGCACTTTACCGCGCCATCCATCTGCCGGAGCCGGATTATTTCACCCTCAAGCGCACCGAACCGGCAAAGCCGGACCCCACGCTGGAGTCCACCAGGCTGCGCAGCGAAAACTATTTGGGCAAAGAGATCGATTTGTCTGCACCGCTGGACATCACCGGATATGATCTTTATGAACGGGAAGATCATTCCCGCTTTGTAACCCTGTGGCTTCGTACCCACGTTGGAAAAACGGTCACTTCCCTCCTGTTGTCGGTCGCCGAAGAAGACGAAAACGGCACGGTTTTGGTACCCGAACGAGTCGTCCCATTTTCCGAACTGCTCCTTGCCCCCGCATCCAAACCGGCAGATCCGCTGACGCTGGAACTCAGTTCGAAGCATACATACCGCGTCTCATTCTGGATCAAAGAAGTATTTTTTGAGGATCATTCCTCTCTGGTAAATGAAGCACCGCACTGGGTGCACTACTCCATCGAACACCCGCAGATGGTGGAAGAATCGATGGCGATGAAGGATTTCACCCCCTATGCGCAGTGCTATCCGACGGTGTATGACTGGGGCTGGCGGTGCATCTGCGGGCAGGCAAACGCCGAAGAACACCGCACCTGTACCTGGTGCGGATTGGAACGAAACACCGTCTTCACCGCCTGTACGCCGGAACGTTTAGCGCCCCGTATCACGGTGCTTCGGGAAGAACAGGCCGCACGCGCCGTCCGTCAAAAAGAAGCCTTTGAAGCGAAAACCGCCAAGGAGCAAGAAGAAATCCAAAAAAGTCAGCATCAGGTAGCGATGCGGCGCCAGCGATTCTTTCAGATGGTGCAGCGCCGGAAAAAACGGATTATTGCGGTGGTGTGCACGTTGATCCTTCTTTTTGTGGGCATTTCCGGCGGATACAAATGGTATGACTGTTCTGTGCACAGCAACTTGACAGATCGTTACTTACAGGCAAACCAATCGGAACAAGCACACGACGCCTGGGTGCATGCTGGCAAGCAGCAGGATGCGGGCTCCATCGAAGAAGCATTCACCCCGCTTCATGCCGTCAATACCGATCAGTCCCATTGGACACTCCACACACCCGATGCCGTTGCGTCGGTACCGGAAGGGGCTTTCATCTGCGATGTCGTCGATGACCAAGTCTTCTACCGGCAAACATCCGACGGCATGGACAAAACCATCTGGCAAAAAA
>CALXIC010000112.1 GCA_944388265.1 uncultured Clostridia bacterium
TACCACACCGGTACCGAATTCCACATCGACGTAATCGTCGGCAACGATCGGGATTTCCCGTCCCACCAGCGGCAGGGTGACGGTTTTGCCGACCATGTCGCGGTAACGTTCGTCTTCCGGATTGACGGCAACGGCGGTATCGCCCAGCATCGTTTCCGGACGGGTGGTTGCCATTTCAATGTATCCGCTTCCGTCGGTCAGCGGATAGCGCAGATGCCACAGATGGCTGGGCTGTTCTTCGTATTCCACTTCGGCATCGGAAATGGAGGTCAGGCAGTGCGGGCACCAGTTGACCATGCGTTCGCCGCGGTAAATCAGACCTTTTTGATAGAGCTTGATGAATACTTCTTTGACGGCGTTGGAGCAGCCTTCGTCCAGCGTGAAGCGTTCGCGTTCCCAGTCGCAGGAGGAACCCAGCTTTTTGAGCTGTTCGATGATGCGTCCGCCGTACTGACGGCGCCAGTCCCACGCGCGTTCCAAAAAGCCTTCGCGGCCGACGTCTTCTTTGGAGAGTCCTTCCTTGCGCATCGCTTCGACGATTTTGGCTTCGGTCGCGATGGAGGCGTGGTCGGTGCCCGGCATCCACAGCGTTTCATAGCCCTGCATGCGCTTGGTGCGGATGAGGATGTCCTGCAAGGTGTTGTCCAGCGCGTGACCCATGTGCAGCTGCCCGGTGATGTTCGGGGGCGGAATCACAATGGTGTACGGTTTCTTTTCGGGGTTCGGTTTTGCATGGAAATAGTTTTGATCCATCCAGAAATCATAGATGCGGTCTTCAAATTCTTTGGGGTTGTAGACCTTTTCCAGTTCTTTCATCATATTCCTCCTTTTCTCTTCAACAAAAAATCCCGGATGGAAAAAATCCATCCGGGACTGAAACGTCGTTCAGCGGTACCACCCGTCTTCAGAGTATGCTCTGCACTCAGATCCGGCATGTTGCGAGATCGTTTCCGATAACGGCGGAATGCCGGAAACGCCTACTGCGCTGACGCGGTTCGGATTTCTGCTCGAGGGCTACCTTCCACACCGTTCCGGCTCAGACTTGCACCAACCGTCTGTTCTCTTGACCCGGATGCAGGGTGTACTCCTCCCTGTCACTGCATTTACTGCCCACATTATAGCACCAGAAAAATACCCTGTCAAGGAAGCAAAAATGCTTTTGTGCAGACCGATCAAAAAAGACCGGATGACGAGTGGTCATCCGGTCAAGCCTACCATTAGTAATAGGAGTAATAGGAAATATCGGTGGTCAAAACGCCGGCAATATTCAGAATAATTGCCAGTACGCAGATGACCGCGCCGATGATCCCGAGAATCATCCCGGCAGAGGTGATTTTTTCCTGATTTCCGGCTTTTTTCGCCATGGAAGAAAAGACGATGGCCAGAACGGAAAACAACCCGCTTCCGCAGCACAAAACACCCAGAATCCCCAACACCAGCGAAGCAACGGCCATGCCGTGCTGCGGCTGCTGCGGTACCGGCTGATAGCCGTTTCCGGAGTAGGGGGGCTGTTGGTAATTCGGCTGCTGATCGGGCGACGCCGGGTCATAGGACGGAGCTTCGTAAGCAGGCGGTTCGTAAGCCGGTGGTTCGTAGGACGCCGGTTCATAAGACGGCTGCTGCGTCTGTTCTACCGGTGTGCCGCAGCTCGGGCAGAATTTTCCTTCGGTGATTTCGGTTCCGCATTTTGGGCAAAACATAAATAAGCCTCCTTTATACGATATATCGATCGATGGTTAAAATGATAATCGTCAGACAATTTTCATTAGCGTCCGCCATTTGCACGTGCAAATTGATTCAGCTGATCCTGAAGCAGGGCAAACGAGACGATGCCAAAGCCAAAGATGGCCAAAATCAGGTAAACTAAGGCCTGATCCTGTAAGTAAACGCCGTACCGCTGAGCGGAAGCTACCAGGCGCTGTTCTCTGGTATAGAGCCAGTAAAGACCGTAGAAAGGAATGAATAAAAACAGCAGATATTCTCCCACACAATCCGGCGTACCGTTGATGATGAGGCGGATTTTCCGGAACATGGTGTAGTACCAATACAGGCTGTAAATGCCGCAGGTGACAAACGAGAGCACAATGCACATGGCAATGCTCTTGGTTTCCAGAAGTTCCTGAGGCATCATCATATACGGCTTCTGGGGCTGTTGATTGTAGTTTGGTTGCTGATAACCTGGTTGTTGACCGACCGGGGTGCCGCAGTTGGGACAAAAGGTTCCTCCGCGGACATCCGTGCCGCATTTTGGACAAAACATATGGAGTCCTCCCTCTCTATTTGTTATTCTTAGCATAACAGATTTATGATGATTTGTACAGAGTTATTTCCTGAAAAAACTAAATTTTGTCGAAAAAAGGGACATCCGACCGGATGCCCCTTTTTACCTGGAGAGGTACGAATTATTTGGCACGGAGGATGAACCCAAACCGGAAATTTCCGGCATGCAGTACGTCGTTTGGATCGATTTCCGTGCTCCACGCCATATCGCCGCCGATGCCGCTTCGATAGCCGTCCAGATGCAGATAGCTTTCCGGATGACGCACGAGTTCGTGTTCGTGCAAAACGGTGCGGTATTCGTCGATGGTGTTGTGATGTACGTCAAAGGAGAAGAGCGATCCTTCCACCGATAAGGTATAAAAATATAGAACATTCTTCAGCAAATTGCACTATGAACCTATGTGCACAGTATAACGTGCGAAGTTCATTTTTTCAACAAAAATAAATATGCACATTTTAATAAACGTGCATATGATTTAAAAACCTAAGACGGATTATGGTTCGATCTTGGAAGGAAAGCGCATAATGTTCATAAAAATTAGAGGGAATGCACAAATTCTTTTGACTTATTTTTGGCTTATTCTGTCATAGTTTAGACATAAGTTTTCATTATGATAAGCAAAAAAGAACGAAAATCGAACAGAAATTGTCAAATAATTATCGAAAAAACACAAAGAAAGAAGGGTTTTGGGTGAAAAAAATCAATTTTAATGCCAACTGGACGGTCGAAAAACAGGTGAAGACCAGCATGTTTGGGAACTCTGCACGAAATGCAAAATGTGTGCACCTCCCATACGATGCGATGATTCATGAATACCGCGACCGTGATTCGGCCAACAGCACGCATGGCGGGTACTATCCGGGCGGAAATTATGTGTACCAAAAAACGTTTGACCGTGCGGAGGCGGATGGAAAACGGGTCATTTTGGAATTTGAAGGCGTCTACCGCAATTCGATGATTTATGTCAACGGCGATTTGGCAGGCCAGCAGCCCTATGGCTACACCGATTTTTATGTGGACATTACCCACTACCTGAAACCGGGTTCGAACGAAATCAAAGTAGTGGTTCATAATCAGGACGGTCCCAATTCCCGGTGGTATACGGGCAGCGGCATCTATCGGCCGGTTTGGCTGTGGACGGGCGGTACCAGCCGCATTTTGCCAAACGGGGTGTTTGTCTTTGCATCGGCGGCGCATCAAAGCGCTGTGGTCACGGTGTCGGCGCGGATCACTGCGGATCAGGATGAAAATCTGCGGCTGGAAACGGTGCTGACCGATCCGGACGGCAAAGAAGTGGGCCGCGACTCCATTCCGGTCACCATTGTACAGGGCGAAACCTTAGAACCGCAGATGAAACTGACGGTGGCAAATCCCATCCGCTGGTCGCTGGAACAGCCGGCGCTTTACCGCTGTGAAACTACGTTAATCAAAGAAGGAACGGTCATTGACCGCCAGGAAACGACGTTTGGCATCCGCACCATTCGTTTTGACGCGGTGCAGGGCTTTACCCTCAACGGACAGCCGCTCAAAATCCGCGGAAGCTGTATCCATCACGACAACGGTCCGGTGGGCGCCGCCGCATTTGCACGGGCGGAAGAACGCCGCGTGCAGAAGATGAAAGAAGCGGGTTTCAACGCCATCCGCAGTGCGCACAATCCGATTTCCAAAGCCATGCTGGAAGCCTGCGACCGGCTGGGGATGCTGGTGTTTGACGAATCGTTTGATATGTGGACCCGCTCGAAGACGGCGTTCGATTACAGCTTGTATTTTACCGAATGGTGGCAGCGGGACGTCCGCTCGATGATCGAAAAGGACTACAATCATCCCTGTGTCATCTTCTACTCAATCGGCAATGAAATCCCGGAAATTGCCTCTAAAGAAGGCGGACGGCTTGCCCGGATGCAGGCGGATTATGTCCGTTCGCTGGATGCATCCCGCGCGGTCACGA
>CALXIC010000113.1 GCA_944388265.1 uncultured Clostridia bacterium
GTCCATCAAGTCATTTCCCGGCTGATAGGTCACCGCATAGCGGATGTTTCCGGCGCGCTCGTAGTTTTTGCCCAGAGCGTGAAAAATTTTGAGCAGAATGTCACTCACGAAGGGCAGTCCCTGCAAGAGGGAGCGCCCGCAGATTTCGCCTGCCTGCGGATTGAGCGCGGTGAATAAAATTCGTTCCGGATGTGCCGCGCGGCGGTGTTCTCCCAAACCGTCGTTGGTGTAAAAATCCACCGTAAAGAGCTTTTTGCCCGGCGACAGCTGTACCCGTCGCGGATCCGCCAAATAAAGCCCTGCAAACCGTCCGTCACGGGTCAGCACCATTTCACCGATGGCATTGCCGAAGGTGAGCAGGTTGTCGAGATAACCGTCTAAAAAATTTTGCAGTCCGCGGCCGCTGTCCCCGCTCGGTACGCGTTCGAGAAATGTATCCAAAAGACGCTGCGCTTCTTTCGTGGTCGTCACGGTAAATCCGCCGGCCAGCCGAACCAGTTTCAAAATCCCCGCATCAATCAGCGGAATCCCTTCGCGCAGACTCTCGTAGAGGCGTTCTTCCGGCGGCGCTAACGGCAAATACCGATCCATCGCGGAAAACGGATGCCCGTCCCGGCGTGCCTCCTGATAGAGGGACTGTGCCGTCGGTTTTCGCTTATGAAACCATCCCATATCCTTCCTCCTTATGACCGCGCGGCGCTCGCTACAAAAAAGCCGTCGTTTGGCTGCTGCAAAATCGTGCTTACAAAGTAGCGAATGTCGTCCATCGCGTGGTCGTGTTCCTTTTTGGGTGCATCCTGCAAAGCACCCGACTGCCAAACATACTGCCCAAATTCCCGCAGCGTGTCTGTACAGCTTTCATGAATGCAGATGCGCCCGTCCTGCAGCGCCCCGCATACGGCCCGAATACCGCTGAGGACGTCGTTTTTGGCCGGCAGTGCAGTAAACCGTCCGTGCTCGCGGATGCAGGCCAAAAAGCTGGCCGCCGATGGGTCGACGATCACCGCCTCCACCGGAAGCGTTCCGGCGAGCGTTTCAAGCATCCGATAATACTGCTCGTCCGTTTTCTGCACCCCTTCGCGCCGGGATGCGTAGTAGCATTCCCGCATGCGGTACCAGCGTCCGCGGCAAAGTCCCCACAGCCCCATCGAGCAGGGGTTCACCGTGCCGTAATCCACCGAAATGTAGTAGCGTTCGTACCGCGGATGGGTTTGATAGACGTGCTGTTCTTTCGAAAACATCGGATAGACCAAACCGTCCGCGTGCACCCATTCGCCCAGCACATAGCGCCGGTAAAAGACGCCGGAATAAAGATGGGCGTACCGGGCACGGATGTCCGGCGACAGCGCGGGGTTGTCCTCCATCGTGAAATGCAGGTAATACGCCCGCTTTTCTTCCCGTTTTTGAATCCATTCGGTGTAAAACCAGTGATAGGGGTTTTCCGGATTGCAGTTAAACCAAAACCTGGACCCGTTCACCGAGCAGCGCGCCAACGCCTGGTCCACAAAACTTTTGGGCATCAGCGCCACTTCGTCGAAAAAGACCCCCGCCAGCGTCATCCCCTGAATGAGTGATGCCGCCCCCTCATCCTTGCCGCCGAAAAGATAAAAGCGATTCCATCCCCCGCTTGGCATGCGAATCAGAAGCAGATGCTCTCCAGGTTTTTCCACCACTTCAAATCCGATGCTGCCCAGCAGTTCTTTCAAGGGTTCCACCAAATTTCGCGTGAGGGCGCTTCTTGTTTTTCCGCAAAGCGCGAAACTTTGTCCGGAAAATTCCACCGACGCCCACAGGACAAAGGCAAACGAAAGCACACAGGTTTTCCCGCTCCGCACTGCGCCGTCGCAGATGATGGCGTCATATTCGCAGTAGGGACTCTGCGGACACCACCAGGTCAGCGCCAACCGCTGTTTTTCGGAAAACGCCTGAAATTTCATTCGTCTTCGGTTCCTCCTTCGGTGGAGGAAGCCTGACCCAGCGCCTGCATCAGCTGATAGATGGAGGCGTGATGTTCGCCGCGGTCCGCCACCTGCAAGAGCAGTTCCATGGCGCGGAAGCGGTCATAAAATTTCACCTCAATGGCATCCGAACGGGTTTTGCGCAGTTCGCTCACCCGAAACAAATCGAGCATCGGCAGCTGTTCGCGCAGTTCTTCCTCCGAGGAGAATAAGAGCTGTGCACTGTCGTTGGCATTTCCGAAGGCCAGCCGCTCCAACCCGGAGAGCACCGCCTGATCGTAAGCCTCACACCGCTTTTGCTGTTCTGCCCGGCGCAGCCATTGCCGCACCTCCTCTTTTGCCAGAAGCTTCAGCCCTGTACTGCGCGCAAACAGCGGCAAATACCCCGCGGCTACCGCCGCTTCTTTTGCGTCGCGCATCACAAGATAAGCTTCGCAAAAGCGCCGTTCCTTTCCGGTCATCGCATTCCTCCTTTTTTGAAAGGCTTGTTTTGTCCTTTCACCTATACCGAAAAACCCCCGAAAAGTTGCCGCAGTTGCTGCAACTTTTCGGGGGTTTGCTCCATCTATTTTTTTCGATTCTACGTTTTACACGAACATATGTTCTTTCTTTTGGTGAATTTTCTGAAGTTTCGCAAAAAAACACCCCAAAGCATTCTTCTGCTTTGAGGTGTCCTATTCATGTAGTTGCCGGTGCACGATCTCCCGACTGCACCAAAAGAAGCATCCCGTTCGTGAACGAAATGGTTCCGGTCTGTTCTAAAATTTCATTGCTCACGCCGAGCGGAAAGAGGTTTGTGAGCGTTCCGTCCGTCAGCGGATATTTCATGCCGCAAAGCGTGATCCCGCGGCATTCCTCCGACAGCGCAAAGAGGGATAAAAAGTGATACCCGTTCTTTTCGATGGTATAATCCCCCGGCATCAGCACCCGCAGTTCGCTTTGCTCATCCCGCAGGCGCAAATCAATGCCCTCTTTGGCAAGTCCTGCCATCATCTGCACGTTTGCCATCGAGTGGTCAAACCGTCCGCCCAAGCCTCCGTACATCACAAAGTTCGTGTATCCCAATTCGCGGCCTTTGAGCACCGCCAAATTCGCGTCGGTGTCGTCCTTTTCCGGACGCACCTGCACAATGTGATCGGCAAGCCCGCCCTCCGGCAGAGAATCAAAATCACCGACCAGCCAATCGGGCGTCAAGCCCAATGCCAGCGCGTGACGGTAACCGCCGTCCGCACAAATCAGCAGATCCCCCGGTTCTTTTGCCACCGGCAGGCGGCTGTAATCCCACGAGGGCGCCGCGCCAAAAATGATACAGGTCGGCATTATTTCAACTCCCATTCCTTAATCTGCTTCGCATCTTCGTAAAGCAGGCAGTAATTTTCGTGCCGGGAAGCGGAGATTTCTCCGCGTTCCAATGCTTCGAGTACCGCGCACCCCTTTTCCTTGGTGTGCGAACATCCGGTAAAGCGGCAATGATCCACGTAGGGCGCAAATTCCGGAAAACAGTTTTGCAGCTCTTCTTTGCGGATGATGCCGTACTGCATCACATCCATCGTCCCAAAGCCCGGCGTATCCGCCACATATCCGCCGCCCGGCAGAGGATAGAGTTCCACATGGCGGGTGGTATGCCGTCCGCGTCCCAGTTTTTGGCTGGTCTCTCCGGTTTGCAGATGCAGCGCCGGACAGACGCGGTTCAAAAAGGTGGATTTCCCTGCGCCGGTGTTGCCTGCAAACGCGCTGATCTTGCCCGCGAGCAAGGTGCGCGCCTCTTCCACAAAGGCGTCTTCCTCCGGCGAACCCATCAGCACCGGATATCCCACCGGACGATAGACCGCCGCCAGCTCTTCGGCCGACGCCAAATCGGTTTTGGTAAAGACCAAAACCGGCGCAATGCCCTGATGCTCACAAATCGCCAACAGCTTGTCCACCATCAAAAGGTTGGGCGCCGGCTGACGGGTGGAAATCACCAAAAACAACTGGTCGAGATTGGCCAGCGGCGGCCGGCGGAGTTTGTTTTTGCGCGGCAAAACGGTATCCACCGTGCCGGTTTTGTCCGGCTGTGTCGTCAGGGTCACACGGTCGCCCACCACCGGAGAAAATTCATCCTTGCGGAATTTGCCGCGCGCGTGGCATTCATAAAGTCCGTCGGAGGTTTCTACATAGTAGAAACCTCCGAGCAATTTGACAATCAATCCTTCCATCGTCAATCTCCCGCGATCAGACTGTCGTCCACACCGGTGATTTCCGACGTACCGTTTTCAAAATCCATCGTAATGGTGGCGTAAACCTTGCCGTTCACCTTGACAACCGCTTCCTGTTC
>CALXIC010000114.1 GCA_944388265.1 uncultured Clostridia bacterium
ATATCCACTTTTTTTTCAAAAAGTACTTGACGAATCTCCAAAAATGAACTATAATAATCAACGTCGCTGGAATAGCTCAGTTGGTAGAGCAGCGCATTCGTAATGCGCAGGTCGCGTGTTCGAGTCACGTTTCCAGCTCCAACAGGAAATCCGAAAAGCAAGTGAATTGCTTTTCGGATTTTTTGTTTTCATTATTTTCTCAAAATTTTCTAAGACCATTGTTTTTGAAAAGCGGCAGGGACTCTTCCCCGCCGTTTCTTTTTATTCATCTTGCTTCTTAGAATCTTTCGGAATCGACTGCTGCCAAAGAGGCTGACAGTCCGGTGTTCGGAGTGCCTGACGAATGCGTTCCATCAGCACCCGTTCAAATTGTTCGCGCTGCTCCTCGGATTCCTGTGTCCAGTGCGCCTGATGATTTCCATCGATTTTTAGCATGATTTGCTCGGTTTTGGTTTGTTGGTCGACGGCATATTCGATCACCGAAAGCGGTTGTTTGGATGGCATTGTATCACCCGCTTCCATTATATGAGGGTCGGTACTTGTCTGATTCGCTTTGTTTTTACGGATTCATGTTCTTCTTCCCTTCTATCATACACTAGAAGTATCAACAAATCTGAAAGAAGAATGTCTATGAAAATTGCCGCCTGCTACATTCGCGTTTCTACCGAAGAACAAACCGAACTATCACCGGACAGCCAGCTCAAAGAACTGCGGCGCTGGGCTGCACAAAACGGCTACACCATTCCCGACCGCTTTATTTTTCAAGACGAAGGCATCAGCGGAAAACACACCGCAAAGCGCACCGGATTTCAACAGATGATTCAAGCGGCGAAGGAAAAACCGAAACCGTTTGACGCCATTTTGCTTTGGAAATTTTCCCGCTTCGCCCGAAACCGGGAGGACAGCATCGTTTACAAATCGCTGCTTCGCAAACAACTGGGCATTGAGGTCATTTCCATTTCAGAAAACATCGGCGACGACAAAATGTCGGTTTTAATGGAAGCCATTATCGAAGCGATGGACGAATACTATTCCATCAACTTGGCAGAAGAGGTGCGCCGCGGTATGAAAGAAGCGGTCTGCCGCGGAAAGCGAGTTTCCTCCGCCGCATTTGGTTACTTGATTGAAAATGGTGAATTGGTTTGCGACCCGCTCCGCGCCCCGATTGTACAGCGCATCTTTCATGATACCCTCAGCGGAATGAGCGAACGTACACTTGCACAGCAACTCAATGAAGAAGGCGTTCGTACCGCGAAAGGCGGAAAACTAGAACCGCGCACCATCCGCTACCTATTAAAGAACCCCGTTTACCGCGGCATGATCCGCTGGAACGAATATGCCAAACATGCGGACCGCTACAAAAACAGTCCGGATACACTTCTCATCCCTGGACATCATCCGCCGCTCATTTCCGAAGAATTGTGGCAAAACACTCAAGCCATTCTCCGACAGCGGGAACAGCAGCGGGTCAAATACCGGCGCGCGCCTGATGGGAAAGTACGCGGAATCTTTCAGGGGATGTTGCGCTGCGGCTGCTGCGGTGCTACGATGACCTATTCCCCCGCCGCGAAAGGCTACCAATGCTGCCGGTACGCGCGGGGAACCTGCAACGTCTCTCACTTTCTTTCTGAGGCACGCGCAATAAAAGCGGTGGAAACCGCCCTGTTGTTTCATCTAAAAGAAAGTTCTTTCCCCTTTGAGGCACCTAGTAGCTTGTCCACGCCCACCGACTCAAGCCACGAAATGCTCAAACGTTCCATCCAGCGCAAATTAAAGCAGGCCAAACGTGCCTATCTCGAAGGGGTGGATACCCTCGACGAATACCAGCAAACAAAAACAACGCTTCTGGCGGAACTGAAAAACATCCAAAAGACGGTTTCCGTGAAAGAAACCGCCTCGCACGTTTCCCTAACGCCGCCCGCTCCCTTTCGCATCGAAGACTTTTTTTCAAGTCCTTGTCCTCCCGCAGCCAAAAATGCACTCCTGCAAGCGATTTACGAAAAGATCGTTTATCAAAAATCCACCCAAACCCTTCTGCTCTACTATCATCCGTTTGATCTCTTTTCGGTGTTGGGTCCGCCCAACTGACTGATAATGATTTTTGCCAGCGCCGGACTGGGGTTTTTGATCTTTACCGGATATTCCAACCGTTTCTCATACGTCCACATCGCTTAATCCTCCCCTTCTTCCCATGGCCACGGGCAATCGACCCAATCCCATACCTGCGGATTTTGCAGCATGGTACGGCTGACGGTGCCAAACTGTTTGGTATATTCCGCCAAGGCCTCTTCCCGCAGTTTCAAATACTTCTCATAATACTCCAGCGCCTCGGCATGCTTCGGATGACTGTCCAGAAAAAGTCCTGTTTCGGTAAGTACAAAATCATACATCTGCAGCCGTTTCATCAACGCTTCTCTCCGATTCATGTCCGTTCCTCCTTTTCCCCAATAAAAGGCAAATCCAGCTGGGTAAAGATGGTGCCTCGGATGAAGCCTACATCCGGCGTGTACAATTTTTCCCATCGCTGCATCGGCACATACGCCATCGCAAGCGGCAAGGTCTTTCCATCCTCTTCCAAATAATCTTTCGGTTCCATAAGCGTTCTCCTTTCTGATGAATGGATTCATCAGCGCATCCTATGCCAAAAGACGCGCTTTTGTGACAGCATGATCTCTCATGCGACGAAAGCATCCATCATACAAAAGAGATTGCGGTTTTCCAGCAAATTGATGAAAAATAATCCTCAAATAAACAAAAATGTGAATAATATGGAAATATGTATGCAGATGATTTGCGCGAATCAAAAGAATATGGTATAATTTACACTGAACGTTTGTCTGTGCGCCGCGGTGCACGGACACTACCCTTTGCAAATTCACCAAATAAGGAGAAGATCATATGCTGCTGAGCAACGAATCGCAGGAAATCCTGGCTCTTGTCAAGGATTTTGTGGATCATGAAGTGATTCCGAACGCTTCAACCTATGAAAAAAACAATGAATTTCCGGTGGAACTTCTCGACATGGCACTCCAGATGGATCTGGGGATTTTGTGCATGCCGGAGGAATTGGGCGGCCCGCGCGTGGACAACAAAACGCTGTTTGCCATCGCGGAAGAACTCGGACGCGGCGACATCGGCATCGCAACGACGCTGATTGCCAACTGCCTGGCTTCCTTCCCAGTCCTGCTTGCCGGTACTCCGGAACAGAAAAAACATTGGTTTGATGTGCTGCAGGAAAAGAAATACGGCGCATTCTGCCTCACCGAACCGAACGCCGGTTCCGACGCTTCCAACATGAAAACCACCGCTGCCAAAGACGGTGACGATTACCTCATCAACGGCACCAAATGCTTCATCACCAACGGCGGGATCGCGGGCATCTACACCGTGCTTGCAAAAGCTGCCAAAGGCCGATTGACCGCATTCATCGTCGAACGCGACCGTGAAGGCGATTCCATCGGCAAAGAAGAAGACAAGATGGATATGCGTTAGTCAAACACAACCGAAGTCATCTTCAACAACGACAGCAAACAAAAA
>CALXIC010000115.1 GCA_944388265.1 uncultured Clostridia bacterium
AGAAAGATTTGAAAGCTTCCAATGAGCTCTTTACGAAAAAATACAAAAAGTAGAATATGCCGACGACGGTGCTAACGGAGGAAAATTAAAAAGAAAAAACCATCGGCGTGCTCACGCTGTTGGTCAAAGCAGGATTTGCAAAATCCAACGGCGAAGCCAAAAAGCTGGTTTTGGGCGGTGGCGTTTCCGTCAATGATGAAAAGGTGACCGATCCGTTTACGAAGCTCGGAGACGATGCTTTTGCTTCGGGTGCGCTCATTCTCAAAAAGGGCAAGAAATTTTATCATAAATTTGAAAAATAATCGATATGCCAGCAACAAGGACCGCATGAACTTTCATGCGGTCCTTATTTTTTAGTGGAAGAAGGAAGGGACAAATCCATAGCTCCATGCATAAACTGAATTACCGGAAGAAAATAAGGGATGGATCGTTTCGGTAGAAAGGGTGAAAAAAGATGAAAGCGCAGATGATCCATTTGGTTTCGATGACCGAGGCTTATCGCGCGAAAAAAGCGTTGATGGGATCTGTTTCACAGATTCGGATTATTCCAACGCCCACTTCGATCAACAAACGCGGCTGCGGATATTCCCTGGTATTTCAGGGCGATTTGGAAGAAGCGCGCCGGATTTTAAAAAAATCCAATATTCCTATTCGAGATTATGAATCAAAGAATTTTTGAGGTGAAAGAATGATCTATCTGGATAATGCGGCGACCACTTTTCCAAAACCTGCCGCCGTGGTGCAAAGTGCCGCCGATGCAATGACCTGTTATGGCGGAAATCCCGGGAGAAGCGGGCATGCATTGTCCCTTCGTATGGGTCAAAAGGTTTTTGAAGTACGCAAACAGGCCGCCGCACTTTTTCATACTACTCCTGAATGCGTGATTTTTACGCAAAACTGTACACAGGCGTTAAATTTTGCGATTCACGGAAGTTTACGCGACGGCGATCACGTGATTCTTTCCGATCTGGAACACAATTCGGTTTACCGTCCCATTTGGAAACTTGCCAAAGAAGGGCGTATAAGATACAGCATTGCGAAAACAACACCATCAGCCGAGGAAACGGTGGAAGCATTCCGACAGTTGATTCGACCGGATACCCGAATGATTTTGTGTACCCATGCGTCCAATGTGACGGGACAAATTCTGCCCATTGCTGCTTTGGGCGCTCTTTGTCGGGAGAAGGGGCTGCTCTTTTTGGTGGACGCCGCGCAAAGTGCAGGAGTACTGCCTTTGGATATGGAAAAGCAGTGCATCGACTTTTTGTGTATGGCAGGGCATAAGGGCCTGTATGGTGCTACCGGTACCGGGATGCTGCTCCTGGGGCATCCCATGCTTTTAGATCCTTTGCAGCAGGGAGGAACCGGAAGTCTTTCAGCTGACCCTATGCAGCCAGACTTTTATCCCGATCGGCTGGAAAGCGGCACCATCAATACCGTGGGGATTGTAACGCTTGGAACGGGAATGAAACTGATTACCAAAAAAGGGATCAACAATATTTATCGTCACGAACAGCAAATCTGTCGGAAAATTTATGAAGAAATTTCCAAAAACCCACAGATCGAATGTTATCAGCCGCATTATGATTCCGTCGATTATGCGCCTATTGTTTTATTTAATCGAAAAGGGCGCTCCTCCACGGAGGTTGTATCCCGCATGAGCGATCGCGGGGTTTGCCTGCGCGGAGGAATTCATTGTTCGCCTCTGGCGCACGAAAAATTGAACACGCTGGAGCAGGGGACCGTTCGAATCAGCCCCGGCATGTTCACGACTTGGAAGCAGGTGCAATGCTTTTTGCACATTCTCCGCGAGGAGTGCATATAAAAATAGGGCAGAGGTTTGAAGATTCAAACCTCTGCCTTTTTCATAAAAATTATAACGACGCTTCGCTTCCTTGAACGGAAAATTGGCGTCGGTACAGCCCGGCATAATAACCGCCTTGCTGCATCAATTCTTCATGCGTTCCACGCTCCATGATTTTGCCGTCCCGAACGACCAAAATCAAATCTGCTTTTCGAATCGTGGAAAGTCGGTGCGCAATGACAAAGGAAGTACGGCTGCCCAGCAGGGTAGAAATCGCGTATTGGATTTTTGCTTCGGTTTCGGTGTCGATCGAAGCCGTTGCTTCATCCAGAACAAAGATTCGCGGATTGGCGAGTACCGCACGTGCAAAGGATACCAGCTGTTTTTGTCCGGTCGAGAGCTGACTTCCGCCTTCACCGACGTTGCTCTGATAACCATCCGGGAGATTCAAAATCATTTCGTGCGCCCGCACCATTTTCGCAGCTTCGTACACTTCTTCATCGGTGGCGTCCAATTTTCCGTATCGGATATTGTCCATCACCGTACCGGAGAAGAGGTGAGGGGTTTGCAGCACGTATCCCAGATTGCTGTGAAGCCAGAGGATGCTGCGTTCACGATAGTCTTTCCCGTCGATTAAGATGCGGCCTTCCGTCGGCTCAAAGAAACGGCAGGCAAGATTGACGAGGGTGGACTTGCCCGCTCCGGTTTCGCCAACAATGGCAATCGTTTTTCCGGCGGGGACATCCAAATAGAAATGTTCCAGCACGTTTTCGTGCCCGTCCGGATAACAAAACGTCACATCCTCGAAGGTAATGTGTCCTTCTACGGGTTCCCAGTTTTCCTTTTTGGGGTGAATTTCATCCCCGTATACGGCAATGACTTCCGGACGGTCGACGAGCATAGGCTGAATTTCCAGCAAATCGGTGCAGCGTTCCACGTTTACCTGTGCCGACAAGAAGCGGGAAATGGTGCTGGCAAGCTGCTGTACCGGGTCACTGATGACCAAGGCGTAGTTGATAAAGACCGTCATCGTCCCGACGCTGAGGGTGCTGTTCAAGACCTCGCTTCCGCCGGCCGTCAATACAAATGACACCGCCAGGGAGGTCAGGAACGAGAGGATCGGCACATAGGTGGCATCCAGCATGATGGAGCGGATGGTTTCTTTGCGCATGTCTCCGGTGGTCTGTTCGAATGCATCGAGGTTTTGCTGTTCAATGCCCAGCGTTTTGGTGGTCATGGCGCCGGAAATGCCCTCGTTGAATTGGCGCGTAATATCTGCATTGATCTTTCGAACGTTGCGGTTGACCGCCAGGATCTTTTTCTGAAAAAAGAATGTGACCAGCGCAATAAACGGTACAATGGAAACGACCAAAAGCGCCAGCTTCCAGTTGATGGTTAGCATGACAATCAAACAAAAGACAATGTAACCGCCGCTGTAAAAGAAGTCGACCAAACGCCAGGAGGCCACTCCGCTGAGGCGGCTGGGATCACTCATCACACGCGACAAAATGGTGCCGACCGGTGTGGAGTTGTAA
>CALXIC010000116.1 GCA_944388265.1 uncultured Clostridia bacterium
TTCTTCCCCACGCAGAGGCTCTGCACATTCCTTATGCAACATCGATCGACCCCTCCATTCGCGTCAACCCGCGCGCCGTGCCGCGCTTGGGGTGCTGTGTCAAAAAGGGCGGTCATTTTGAAATCGAGGTGTCCGCAGCCTTGATGGATGCAGCGGATGATGCCATTTGCCAGGTACTGGCGCATGAACTGCTGCATACCTGTTATGGATGCCAAAATCATGGGAAACGATGGAAGGGATATGCCAACCGGATGAACAGCGTGTATGGCTATTCGATTCAGCGCACGGATGATCCAACCAAATGGGGAGTTGTGCAGGAGCATTCGCTTCCTCGTTATCGGGTGTTTTGTAAAACCTGCGGAAAAGAATGGTTTCGCTATCGCAAATCGGCGCTGGTGGAGCATCCGGAACGTTATCGCTGTGTTTGCGGCGGTCTGTTGGAAAGCGTGCCTTGTATATCGAAAGAGCAATAAAAAACCCGCAAATCAGAAGAGATTTCACTCGCTGATCTGCGGGTTTTATTTTTATGTTCCTTACAATCGTTTGACAAAATTCCCCAGAATGCTTGCCCCTTCGTTGAGAACGATGAACGCATGCGGGTCCTTTTCATGGACATAATGGCGGAAACGGCTGATTTCATATTTGGAAATCATTGTCATATAGACGTGAACATCTTCGCCGGTATAGGTACCCACACCTTTCCATCCGGTGACGCCGCGCCCCAGTTCTTTGAGGATGTGTTCCGGTACACCTTCTTGCTTGGTCACGACAAGAGCCATGATGTTGATGTTTTGCAGATGGATTTTATCGATGACCAGGGAAAAGACGGTGATGTAAATGATGGAGTAGATTGCAATCTTCACATCGAAGATCAAGGCACAGATCAAATAGACAATCGTATTAAAAATAATGGACAATTTACCGACGGTGAATCCGGGTTTTTTCTTTGTTGCATAAAATCCGAGGATATCCACGCCACCGGCGCTCCCGCTCGCGTAAAAAATAATGCCAATGCCGGCGCCGGTTGTAATGCCACCGATGAGGCAGGCCGAAAGCATGTCTTCAATGATGGGCGTTTCCGGAATGGGAATAATAGAAAACAGAATCGTCATTGTTGCGAGACTCGTGAGGGTGCGCAGCAGAAACCCACGTGAAATGCTATGGTAAGCTAAGTAAAATAACGGAATATTAATGATAAAGTTAATAATACCAGCGACATCAAATCCAGCAGGAAATTGAACGCCAGCGTATTGCACCAAGAGTGAACGAATGATCTGTGCAACGCCAACAAAACCACTGCTGTAAAGGTCCATCGGTACTACAAAAAGGTTGGTGGCGACAGCATAAAGTGCGCTGCCGAAAATGATGAGGGTGTACTGTGTCAAATGGGTGTGCTTTTTGGAAAAAGCAGCTAATGTCATAACGATTCCTTCTTTAATTTAGAGTGTTTGGAAAAAGTCCTCAATTATTTTAGCACAACCCCCTTTTTGAATCAAGAGAAAAATGCGAGAAAATATTCTTTTTTTTGATATTTTGCAGGACAATTATCATGAACATTTGGTGAAATTAGAGAGAATCGTTCATAATTTATTGATGAAAAGAAGAAAGATAGTTCGTATACTAATTAAATAGTGATTTTTAGAAGCTTGACAGATAGGAGGACAATCATGGAAAGTTTGATTCGAAAACTGGGTTCTTTATTTTTCCGGATTGAACGCCGCAGGGATCGCATTGTGACGCATCACATTTTGCAGATTGGTCTTTACCGCAGCCAGCATATGCTGTTGATGGATATTGGAAATCAGCCGGGGGTGGCGCAGCGCGATTTGGCCAGCAACCGGGATATTTCTGCCGCTGCCGTGGCGGTGAATTTGAAGAAGCTCGAAAAAATGGGCTTGATTCGCCGCGAGATCGATCCGGACGACAACCGCTTTAACTGTGTGTTTTTGACGCCCAAAGGCGAAGAAGTGGTGCAGCAAAGCCTCTCGATTTTTGAAGAGCTGGAACGGGAGATGTTTCAGGTGTTCAGCGAGGAGGAAAAGCATCAGCTGGAAGAATATTTGAAACGGCTGTATGACCGGCTGGCGTACATGGAGGAGCAAACAAGACCATAAGGAGGAATGGTACTTGAGCCGGTATTGGAAATATGTCAAACCCTATCTTTTGTATTTTATCTGTGGACCGATTTTGATGCTCACGGAAGTGTTGGGGGAAGTTCTGCTTCCCCGGCTGATGGGCCGTATCGTCAATGAGGGCGTCTTGGCAAATGACCATGCGCTGATTATTCAAACGGGTATTTTGATGATCTTCAGCACGGTGATTATGCTCATCGGCGGTGTGGGCGGAAACTATTTCGCGACCAAATCGTCGGTGAATTTTGCTGCCGATCTGCGGCGGGACGTCTTTCATAAGGTGCAGCGGTTTTCCTTTGAAGATTTGGATCATTACAGCACCGGTTCGTTGGTCACCCGTTTGACCAACGATATCACGCAGATTCAAAACGTTTTGCGGCTGGGCTTGATTGCGCTGCTGCGGTCACCGGGGATGCTGATCGGCGCTTTGATTATGGCAATCTCCATCAACGGCAAATTGGCGCTGGTGATTGCGGTGGTCATTCCGCTGTTGATTCTTTCCATTGCGTTGGTCATGAAAACCGCATTTCCGCGTTTTCAGGCGATGCAGAAAAAACTGGATGGACTCAATTCCAGCATTCAGGAAAGTTTAACCAACATCCGTGTGGTCAAATCGTTTGTGCGCGATGATTTTGAGGTGGAAAAGTTTTCGAAATCCAATGGGGATTTGAAAGAGGCCACCCTTCGCGCCATGGGTGTGGTGATTATGACGATGCCGATCATGACCCTCTTTATGAATGTGACGGTATTGGCTGTGGTGTGGTTTGGCGGTCAATTTGTCATTGCCGGCGGTATGCAGGTGGGGGACTTGACGGCATTTGTCACCTATGTCACCCAGATTCTGATGAGTTTGATGATGCTTTCCATGATCTTGATGCAGGCATCCCGTGCCGGTGCGTCGCTTCGCCGTATCACGGAAATTCTGGATGCAAAGGTCACATTGACCGATGAAGCGGCAAAACATCCGCATGAGGCGGTGCAAAAGGGCCGTGTGGAATTTCGGGATGTGTCGTTTACTTATCGTTCCGATCATTCGGCGGGATATCCGGTCTTGGAACACATCAGCTTTACGGCGGAACCGGGTCAGGTCATCGGCATTTTGGGCGCGACCGGGAGCGGGAAAACCAGCTTGGTGCAGTTGATTCCCCGTTTGTACGACGTGTCGTCCGGACAGGTTTTGGTCGACGGCGTGGACGTGCGCGATTATACGCTTCGTGAGCTTCGGGACGGCGTCGGCATGGTGCTTCAGAAAAACGTGCTGTTTTCCGGTACGATTGCGGAAAACCTGCACTGGGGCGATGAAGACGCCACCGATGAGGAACTCATGCGTTATGCCGAACATGCGCAGGCGGCGGAATTTATTGACCGCATGCCGGACGGGTATCAGACGGAACTGGAAGAAGGGGGCAGCAACGTATCGGGCGGCCAGAAACAGCGGCTTTGCATTGCCAGAGCGCTGCTGAAACGGCCGAAAATTCTGATTCTGGACGACAGTACCAGCGCAGTGGATACGGCGACGGAAGCAAAAATCCGCGAAAGCTTTTCCAATGAACTGCGCGATACCACGGTATTTATTATTGCGCAGCGCATTACTTCGGTGATGGATGCGGACCGCATTTTGCTCCTGGACAACGGAACGATTGCCGCGCAGGGCACCCATGAGGAGATGATGCGCTCGAGTGAGGCGTACCGTGAAATCTATTATTCCCAGCGCGATCAGGAGGAAGATGCCGTATGAACA